>JAAYEX010000262.1 GCA_012728535.1 Clostridiaceae bacterium
GGATAAAGGCAAAGATTAAGGTCACCGGCAGCAAGAGATCGATATTGTATTTACGTAATGATGTAGTGACTTTATCTCCTTCGCCCTCACCAAGCCCATCAATCCGGCCAAACTTTGCATCCGGACCGGCTTCTGCCAGTCTTTTCCCCCGAACCAGAAGCCTGTGCGTGTTGATTCCATAAGGTGTGCAGGTGAAAAGGGTGCATAAGTCCTCGCCCGGAAGGATTCTAAGCCGGTCCAGGTCGTCAGCTTCCACCGTGAAGATTTCCACTATCCTGTAGATCAACTCTCGGTCCAAGACTGTGATCTTAAAAGTATCTTCAAGATCCAGCCGGTTCAGGTCGGTAAAGAGTCTGGCGCTGGGCAGGCCCCGGTGGGCTGTCATCACTGCATGTGTGCCTGCGCCACCTACCGGGAGACTGGACCCCTGCAGGTGGCCGGCTGCTATATTCAGGACCGCATCCGAACTGCCGTGGTAAACAGGCAGGTCGACAGCGATCTTTTCGATACTGATTCGAGCCATGACCTTGCAAGTTTCCAGGGTAAGCAAATCATCGTAGCCTTCAAGCTGCTCATAATCACTCAAGGGAAAAGCCAGGTCACATAGTTTCCGGTTGTAGGCATCAGCCTCGGCAAAAAGCCGGGAGTAATCCTCGGTTTTTGCTCTCCCTACCGCGGAATTATAAGAGGCAATCGCCTTCGATTGGTTTTTTGAATTCACGAAATTACTGACCAGCGGGTAAAGGGTGATGGCAAGGCCAACGAAAAACACCAAGAGCAGTAAGAAGATATTCATTTTGTTTTTCATAAAAGTCCCGCCCCGCCTGATTCCTTCTCAGGTAAGGGGGAAGGCAGCTGCCCTCCCCCGAAAAGTAGAAGATCTGCTTCAGTTAACCTTTTTAGTAAAAGAAGGTCTGGTTTTTTTGAAAAAGATGAAAAGAGCTGCCAGCACCAGTGCGCTACCGGTAAAGAAAAAGATGTAAGTGCCGATGCCGCCGGTAACAGGAAGAGTGATTCCTGCTTTGTTGATTATCTCAATACTTTCCGTCCGATAGCCGTCGGTGCTGTCCTCTTCTGTAATCTTAACTTCCACGCGACTTGTGAGCTGGTTGTATCCGTCGGGAGCACGGGTTTCCTCGAGCCAGTATGTGCCGGTTGCAAGGCCAAAGATCTTGGCAGTGCCGGCATTGATTTCGACGCCTTCTTCTGTGGATAAAGCCCGCCGATATTGACCATCAGCTAGCTTCACCAGTTGGATTTCATTACCGCCACTTGCTGCATCATAAAGCTTGAATTTCGCACCAGTCAGAATATTTTCGGAGACAACTTCATCCCTGAACTTTTTTAGCTCAAAACCGTAGACGTAAGTGCTGGCCTCTTTATCAAGTGGCTCATTATTTGTTACAACAGGTGGATTGTCCGGATCATCCGGATCTGTAGCCGGATCAAACTCGGTCCAGCTCATGGACACTGAGTTAGTGTTCTTATGGACTGCACCTTCATTTACAGCTGCCTGATAGCTGATTTCTACGTTAGCGTTAGTAGGATATCCTGAACTTGCATGTGTCTTCAATATAATAGAAAGAACCTGCCCAACTACTTCAAATTCATAGTGACCAGGACTTTGGAGTGTTGCATTTTCAATTTTCAACTCCACACTCCCCTCATCGAGCGTCAGACCGTCTGCCAAAGTATCAGTAAACGTATACTCAAATACTTTCTTATCGCCATTGAACTTGGGCACAAAGGCCTCAATCCTGAAATAGACCGTGTCGCCGATGCCGGCATCATTGTGCTCAGCCCAGCTGCCTTCAGTGCCCGTGGAAGACACCTCCTTACAAGTCAGGCCGGCCGCCTGGTTTTTATCAATAATCTTAATGTTTTGTGAAAAGTTACTGATCGTAACTACACTACCCAACTCGCTGGTGACAAAATAATAACCGTAGGGGAGGCTTGTAAATGTAAGATTGCTGGTGACGGCAGTTTTTGAAGCGTCCGCATCGATATCGAGCTCTCCATTCCAAATATCATCAGCTTTCGCCTTCAGCCAGTTGAAGGTAACTGTATCCTCTTCAAATGAGACATTGTACCTATCGTCACTTGTCTCAATTTTTGTCAGTTCAAAGGGTGACTCATCTTCACTTACTTCGTTATACCAGGGACTGTCCTCCCCGATACTGTAAGCATAGGCATCTCCACTGTGGGTCAGGCCAAAAATCTTGTAGACAGAATAAAGCTTGCCCGGTGTCGCGTTCTCGATGGTCAGGCTTCCTGTGCCTGTTGCAAAAACCGGCACGCTGGCCAGTGCAA
>JAAYEX010000263.1 GCA_012728535.1 Clostridiaceae bacterium
AGTTGTCTGCATGGAATCGTGCCTGGCACCAAACCATGCACTCGATACTAATGCATGGAATCGTGCCTGGCACCAAAGCATGCACTGTAAAGCAAACTCTGCTGTATGCTGCTTAGTTCATTTTTTCGTCAGCGACAATTTCATCCTGGATAAAATTGCCGGTACGAAGGTCGACAAAGGCCTGCTTGAGATCGGTCTGATTTGCCATCACGATCGGTCCGCCCCAGGCAACTTCCTCGTCCAGACGCGGCGCACTGAGATAAAGCAGCTCGATAGGTTCTTTTGATGCAGCTACCGTCAATGTCACACCATCAGACGTAGAAACGGCCGTTTTTTCCTCAATCAATTCACCACTAACAAGGGCATCGCCGAGCAGAGTGAAAAGATAAGCACTATGGCCTTCCGGCACTTCCAGTTTCAGTTCGGCACCCGCTTCCAGCTGAATCGAATAAAAGTGGGCATCAATATACTGGCCGCGGAAAGCTTCATGTTCGCCGTAGCGACCTGAGATTACACGGACCTTGCCTCCTTCTACTGGCACATCTATGATCCGGTCAGCCTCGATCGAATGGTAGGCCGGTGGAACCATCTTGTCCTTGGCCGGAAGATTCAGCCAAACTTGTACGCCCAGCATACGGTCGACCGGCTGCGGCATTTCCTCGTGCATAATGCCTGAGCCTGCTGTCATCCACTGCACCTGGCCGTCACGGATCACGCCGCTATTACCCAGACTGTCCTTGTGTACCAACTCACCCGTACTCATATAAGTAATCGTCTCAATCCCCCGATGCGGATGACGCGGAAAGCCCGCAATATAGTCTTCCGGATTGCGGCTGTCAAAAGAATCCAACATTAAAAAAGGGTCAAAGCCTTTTACCGTGCTATGGCCAAGGACCCGAACCAACTTAACACCGGCGCCATCCTGAGTGCTATAGCCGGTAACTTTTTGTAAAACTTTTCTGTCCATGAAATGCCTCCTAAATGACCATTTGATCGACATCAACACATTAATTTGACTGACATCAATATATTAACAGGAGCTATATCGCGAAATCTGTTCGGCCGGTTACCGTTTCCCCCGGAATGCGCTCTGCATCAAATCGTGCCTGGCACCACTTTTGCGGTGCATCAAATCGTGCCTGGCACCACTTTTGGCACGCAGAAAGGCACGCCCTGCGGCGTGCCTTCTTACGAGTGAATACTCTTTTTTGTAAAATAATTTACACTGAATGGATATTGTGTACCATGGCCGGTGCGCTGGCGATGGTGTCTTTAACCGGGCAATTGCCTTCCACAAATTCTACGTATTTTGCAATCTCTTCCTCAGTGTTATCTGCGTCGATATAGTAGTGAGTAGTGATTTCAGAAAAACCGATTTTTGCATCTTTGTTAATGCCCAGGAAGCCATCAGGATCCAGTACTCCTTCGGTTTCAATGCGGACTGAATTGAGTTTGATTCTGTATTTTTTCGCAAAAGCTTTCACGACGATTGCCTTACAAGCCGCCAGTGCTGTGAGCATTGCCTCAACAGGGTTCATACCTTCGTCATTGCCGCCCAGATCCTTGGGCTCATCGAGGAAAACCTCAAAATCTCTGACTTTACACAACATGGTCAAGCCATCTTTATCCTCTGCTGTTGCTTTAAAAACTGTTTTAGCCATATTTATTTTCCTTTCGAATCTATGCTCATTTGGGCGGGATTAATTCCTGCTTCAATTGCAGTAAAATCGTATCACATTCGCTTGCTAAAACTCGTAGCTTAAGAAACCCTCATGACCCGGTTCAAGAGCAGCCAGTTCCCGCCCTTGTTGCCAGACATAGGCACCGCCTTTTGCTCCATCAGCAGCCAATCGTAGATTGTTGACAAAGAAGACAGGTTTAGCCAAAATTTGGCTGCGTTTCCGGTACTCTTCGCGCTCACCCCCGGTCCACTTTTCAATTGTGTAATCACAGTGTACCGGCCAGAGAAAAGCGTCGACCTGTGAATCGAGCTCGACGATCGGATCCAGCAGATAGTCTTCCCAGAAATCACCACAGACCATCACGGCCAAGCGCTTGCCCGCGAATTCAAAGACGTGAAATTCTCTACCCATGCGGTATTCGGCGTTTGCCTCCGCTATCCAGGCACCGGGAGAGACGCGCTGATACTTGACGGCAGTTCCACCTCTTGCATCCACGATAAGGTAAGTGGCGAAAATGCCACTGTGATCATTTTCATAAAAACCGAAGCCGACACCGAGCCCGTACTTTCCGGCCAGCTGTCGGACCCTTGCTATTTCCGGGCTGTGAACACCCAGAGCAACATTCTTGATGTCATGCTCGTAATCAAAAGTGATTGCTCCAAAGCCTTGCAGAAAAGCCTCACCGAACAGGACCAGGTCGGAAGACTCGGCTTTGGCTGCAGCCAGGATCTTTTCCATACTCTTGATATTGGCCTGGAGATCATTATCTAGGCTGAGACTTGCTGCTAAAGAAATAATCATGGATTAATCCTCCTTCATAGATGGATATCTACATTATAGAGAAAAAAAGGTTGTGCATAGAATCGTGCATAGAATCGTGCCTGGCACCAATCCATGCACAAGGCAGAACTGCTGTTTGGTCTGGATTTACATCCCGGTCTTGCCGGGATCTTTTCCCCGTCGCCAGGTCACGATCAGATAGATCGCTACCGCCAGGACAATCGTAATGCTGATCCACTGAGACAGTGAAAAGGGCCCGATAAAACCGCGCAGTACATCCCCCCGCCAGAACTCGATCACAAAACGGAAGATACTGTAAGCGACAAGGTAAAGGCTTGTCACAAGGCCAGGCCGGGGTTTTCGCCTCAGGATCAGGTAAAGCACTACCGCCAGGAGCAGGCAAAAGGCTGCTTCTATCAGCTGCGTCGGTACGAGCGGCACATCGCGCGGCGCGATCAGTGAGTGCGGCATCAAAATGCCGTGTTTGGAGGGAAGGCCGTAGCAGCAACCCACGCTGAAGCAGCCCAGCCGCCCGATCGCATGCCCTACCGGCAATGCTGCAGCGGCAATATCCAGAGTCGGCAGAAAGGGCAGTTTATACTTGCGCAGATATCCGGCCAGCATCAGGAAGCCGCCCAGCAAACCACCATAAAACACCATGCCACCGCCGGCGATCAGCTCGAGTGTTTCCTGCCAGCCGGCTGCTGCAATCGCACGCCAATAAGGAATCAAAGTTAGAAGATAGAGAACTTTTGCTCCGACCACCCCGCCGACCATAATCAGGGCAAGAAGATTGAAAGCATCCGCCCGCGGTAAGTCGGCGCGAGGCGCCAGAAGATAGAAAATAATGCCGGCAACGATAAAAGCCAGAACCATCATAATGCCGTAAGTCGGCAAGCTTAGCCGACCTACGGAAACAAAGGGTTTAATGAGACTAATGGAAAAAAGCAAAGACATAAGGCAAGCTTTTATTCAACGAAATCCCAGGAC
>JAAYEX010000264.1 GCA_012728535.1 Clostridiaceae bacterium
ATGGTGAATATAACGTTGGCCAGTAGGTGAGTTTTCCGACGTGGTGCTCTGGCTCTGCCAGTGGAATAGCTCCTCGTTGATTGAATAATCGTTATACATCGTTGTTGGCGAATAGTCTTTATCTGATTTGTTTAACGTTATCAGAAATACATCGATCTTCTTATCAGGTAGCCACTTCACTCCTTCACGCATATTGCCAGGTGTCATGAAGTCCATAGCAATCAAAAGCTGGTCACGGGTATAGGAGCAATGCAGATCTAGTGGACAATCAAAACCCAGTTCAACAGGTTCATCGACAAAGTCAATGTTGTCAAAGTTATACCTCAGTAGAGCCATTAATTCACTGCGCATTGTAGGACTATCTGTAAGACTTGAAAGATTGTTGATTACCTCATTGCTGTTCCAGTCATCAGCCGCTTTGCCCCAAACAGTGATGTAAAACATTTGAAGCATCCGCTGTTCCTTCGGAGACATGGAAGACAAATCTACATCAGGTAAACGTGGTAGAATATCCATGAGAAAAGAAATCCAGCGACGAGAATCAATAGCAGAAATGCGCATGAAGGCCTTTGTCAAAATTTCTTCAACTTCCTCGTCAAACTCTTCTAGTTTTCCTGCATACGCGCAAAGTCTAGAAAAAGAGGAGAACTTGTAAATCGCCCTAGCATCGAGATGTAAATATTTGAGAAAATTGCTTAGCGACAGCGGGAGTCCACTGTCCTCCTCAAATGTTTCAATTCGAGAGACTAGCCCAGAGATATTGCCATAAGAGGCTCTAATATTGTCTAGTATGTGTTTGGCTGCTTTCTTTTCGAGCTGAATGTAACAACCCTTGGGAACTGAAATAAAACCATCTCTAATCTCGCGCGATACTCCTCGGCTTGCACCTGATGAGAGTAATGCTGCAAACTTGTCCTCAAAATTGTACTTTTTATTCGCCTGACCGATAAAATCAAGTACTGTCAAACATTCCTTATCTTCCGCCAGGCGTAGTCCACGACCTAGCTGTTGCAGGAAAATTGTCAAAGACTCTGTTGGGCGAAGGAATAATACAGTGTTAACTTCAGGAATATCTACACCTTCGTTATAAATATCTACAACAAAGATAAAACGCACATTACCGGTAACTAAGCGTCGTTTGGCCGTCTTGCGTTCTTCTTCCGGAGATTGTCCAGTCAAAAACATTGAAGGAATGCCATGATTATTAAAAAAGGCTGACATGAATTCTGCATGCTCAATGGAGACACAAAATCCCAAACCTTTAACATCATCAATATCAGTGACATATTTGAGTATAGATGTAATGACCATATCTGCACGTCTCTCGGCAACACCCCCACTAATAGTGTAAACACGTGACAGCTCTCCCCTGTCGTAACCACCTCGCGTCCATTTCAGGTCATCTAGATTAACTGTGTCAGTAACACCAAAATACTGAAACGGACAAAGCAATTTTCGGTCGATGGCCTCCGGCAAACGAATTTCAGCCGCAATGCGACCATTGAAATAGTCCAAAATACTCTTGCCATCCATGCGTTCAGGAGTAGCTGTGAGACCCAAGAGAATTCTAGGCTGAAAATATTCTAGTAGCTTTTGATAAGACGGGGCTGCAGCGTGATGAAATTCATCAACCACGATATAGTCATAAAAGTCTGACAAAATTTTCGCAGTAAAGTCTTGAGAATTAAAGGTCTGAATAGAAATGAATAAGTTTTCTATACTGTCCGGCTTGTAGCTGCCGACCCACATTTCTCCGAAATTGGCATCCTTAAGTGCGGCGCGGTAAGTATAGATGCTCTGTTTGAGGATTTCTTCACGATGAGCGACAAATAACAGACGGCAAGGCCTGGCTGGGTTCTTTTTGCGGAACCGTTTGTAGTCTAGTGCTGAAATAACAGTCTTCCCAGTACCTGTGGCAGCAACCACAAGGTTCCGGGTATATCCACGTACGTCCCTCTCGGCCTCCAGTTTATCCAAAATCTCCTGCTGGTAAGAATAGGGCCTAATGTCTAATGTGTAAATATTTGTATTATTGGAGTCAAAAAATCTTTCAGCTTTAAGCGCACTGGCAAGACGTTCTTTTTGACTTTCATTATAGTACTCAAATTCAGTAGCATTCCAATAACTCTCAAAGGTAGCAGTGATTTTGTCAATAGTTTCCGGGAGGTCTTTTTTAGCTACTTTTACATTCCATTCAAGACCGCTGGTCATAGCAGCGTTGGATAGATTCGAGGAGCCAACATAGGCAGTACTGAAGCCAGAATTCCGATAGAATACATACGTTTTTGCATGGAGCCTAGTACGCTTAGTGTCATAGCTAACCTTAATAAATGTATTGGGTAGTTGACGAAGCTCCTCGATAGCCTTCACATCAGTAGCCCCCATATATGATGTGGTAATAATTCGGAGCTTGCCACCATTCATCGTAAAATCACGCAAATCATCGATGATTAAACGTAAACCGCTCCACTTAATAAAAGAAACGAGCATATCAATTCTGTCTGCGGACACGATTTCCTTTTTTAGCTCCGTGTACATCTGCGGTTCGTGAGAAGCACCAGTAAACAGACTGCTTTGAGCGATGGAGGTTTCTGGCCTATCAATATCTGCTGCAGTCTTTCCCACAACTAAGCGTGGATCATTCTCTCCTAAAAGAGCGAAAAGCTGTTGGGCCTTTTCATCCACTGACCAAGCAGCAAATTCTGACTCTTCAGTCATTTGTCTAATCGTTTCGATAATTCTATTGCTAAGTTCAACCTGGTCTGATAACTCCCCGCCCTTATCTATCAAATTATCCAGTCCTTTTTGCACCACATCCGTAAGATACTGGGTTAACACCTTTGATGCTTCTGCTTTATCGATAGGACAAGTAGCTTGACTGGCCGCAGAAATCTCAGAGAGCTTGCTATCAATCTCATTATTGATGACTTGTTCGTATAGACCGGGATTAAGCATAAACACCTCAAGTAATTTAGCGAAAGCTATACAAAATCTACTTTGAATTCTGTAGTATAAATTTCCTTGCACGCTAGCTGACACTAAAACGCTCAATCTTCATGATGATCGACGACGTTTTTCAGCGGATTTGCTATTTTTTACACAATTTAGTAAAAATTATATACTCCATGCAGAATAGACGCAATTAATAGGGATCTATAACTCTTGTCTTTCGAAAGGAACATGGATACCTCGTATAGCAAAACTAATGATATGTTGTCTAGTTTATTAGCTGTTAAAATAAGGTTCATCTTATTCATTCCTTCCTCCC
>JAAYEX010000265.1 GCA_012728535.1 Clostridiaceae bacterium
GCGACAACAGCCTGTGCCAAAGTAAGCATTTTGGATAGCTCGGCACGACTTACCGGAGCGTTAGGCTTGAAAGTGCCATCCGCGTAGCCCTTAATAATGCCATTGCTTGCCAGGATTTTGATCTGCTCTTCGGCACTGTGGCCGGCCGTATCTTTCCAACTGTTGACCTTGCCTGCGCTTTTGAGATTAAAGGCCCTAGAAATGATGATTGCCGCCTGACCTCGCTTAACAGCGTCTTTTGGACCGAAGTTGCCATTCGGGTAGCCGTTGATGACACCTCTTTCCTGCAAAGTAGCAATATAAGGTGACATCTCACTATCACTTGCTACATCCGGAAAATTCGCAGCTTTTCCCTCGTAATCCATACCTGCAGCTCTTACAACCATGGCACAGACATGCTGTCTTTCGATTTTGTTGTCAGGTCTGAAAGTGCCATCCGGATAGCCGCCGATGATTTTCTTTTTCGCCAGGTTCTCGACATAACCCGAATACCACCTGCTTGGAGAGACATCTTTAAATGTCCGTTCTGCTGCAAAAACCGGAACAGAAGTAAAGGACGCGATCAGTAGCAATGCCAGCAAAAACGTTCCTGCTTGTTTTATACGACTCTTCATATTGCTGCCTCCAATATTTTTCGTTAAAATCTCAAGAACAAAGGTATTATCTAATAGCTATATAATTATAAGAAATATAGTAACAAATATATTATAACTGCACAATAGATAAGCGGTGCTAAAGTGATCCGGGATTGATCTGTGCCTGGCAGCCCTTGCAGGTTACCGACTTTTCGCAGAAAAGCCTATATCCTAGTTAATAACGGACAATAGACTTTAACTATGCACGGAGGATACTATCATGAAAAAGATTGCCATTTTAATTGAAGATATGTTTGACACGAGAGAGCTTATCTACCCCTATTACAGGCTGAAGGAAGAGGGTTTTGAGGTTGACCTGATCGGACCTGGAAACCACGCTATCAGAAGGCCAGTAGCGCGCTCTTTAAAAGCCACTTGCGCGCACGAATAGTACCACCCGCGCGCGCTAAGAGAGCCATTTCGGCTACAACTCTGTTATTTAGGGGCTTTTCGCATAGATTCCCTGCTTTCAATCACAATTGAGTATGCTTTAGACGTCAGTCTATCTGTTATAGCTTCTGCCGCCACCTGTATGGGCATTTGTTCGATCCATTCATCCGGATTAAATTGCGAAATGACCATAGTAGAGTTTTTTGAATGTCTCCTGTCGATGAGGCTAAGCAGATGTTCACAGTCGCGCTCATCGATCCTGAACAAAAGCCATTCATCGATGATTAATAAAGGCAGCTGAGTGAACTGCTTTCTGATTTTCATTAAGTACTCCAGGCCCCTGCTTTCCGCTATTCTGAACTCATCCAATAGTTCCGGCAATTGTATGTAGCGAGTGGCGATCCCGAGCCTGCACGCTGCCTGTCCCAGAGCTTGTCCCAGGTAACTTTTTCCGGCCCCCGTAGCTCCGAAGATATTGACATTACTTGCATGGCGGATATATTGACAACTTGCAAGTTCTAGTATTACTTGCTTATCCAGCTTGCGTTCGACATTGTAATTGATGTTTTCGACACAAGCTTCTGAGTTTTGGAACTTGGCCTGGCGCAGCAAACGATGTATGCGATTAGTCTTTCTCTTACTCTGTTCTCTGTCTACAAGAAGCCCCAGTCGCTCTTCAAAGCTCATTTCTTCAAAAGTCGATGATTCATATTGTTCTTCTAAAGCTTCAACAAAGCCCGGCAGTCTCATAGTTTTAAGTTTCTCTATAGTTTCGTTTCTTAGCATATTTTGTCCTTCCTATTTCTTCCCAAAGTAATCCGCACCGCGGCTGAAACCTTTAGGCTTTGTTGTTTGATTACATTCTTTTTCCCTGGCTACAAGATCTTCTTCACGCTCTAAAATTCTTTTGATCTGACTGTAGCTGGGAGAGCTGCCAACTTCAAGCAGGTAGGCACAGGCAGCTTCCAGCCGCTTGCCGGAATACTTGTCCTTAAGGCCCAAGATGCCAAAGCAAGATCTGTATGCCTGCTGCTCTATGACAGCCTTGTCCAACACTCCTTGTATAACCTTCTTGCAGGACCTTCCGATCTTTTCCGCCCAGCTAAGAAAACGCTCTTGATCCCAGTCAACGAAAAAGAGTTTTCCGGGAGGCATGTGGTCGTTTACAGTGACGTACCTGTTATTACCCCATGTTCTTTTATGTGAAGCAACACGCTGATGGTGATAGAATATTTCTACGGTTCTATCTGTCGCCCTGATATCCATGCTTTCACCTAAGTATTCGAAGGGCACTGAATAGAAACAGCCGCGGTACGACACATGGCAATTGGGCTGTACCTTGGCTTCTGACCACTCTGA
>JAAYEX010000266.1 GCA_012728535.1 Clostridiaceae bacterium
CAGGCAGGCTTGAGCCTGTAAGTGTCTTAAGACTTCAACATCCGCAGGGTCAGGATCAGTCAACAAAGCTTTATTAAACTGGAGTTCCGCATTCTTATACTTACGATCAGCTCCAAGAGATAAGCCATAGAGCACAGCTGCATCTGTAAAGAGAGGGTAGGTCGCAACAAGTTTTTCCAAGGCGATCATGGCAATGTCCTCATTGCCCGTATGAAGATGCTCTAAAGCTCGATTATATATAGATATAGCACGTTCTGCTTCTCTTTGTGATGTGAACACTCCTGCCGGAGTTTCTTCTATTTTTTCAATCTTCGACAGAGCAGCCTGCCATTTAAAATTGGATTTCAATTTTTGATCCTGTGGCTGTGCCATTTTCACCTCCGTGAAAAGCTAATCTCAAATGGTAATAATCCGGTGCTGTGAGCTCTGCTACTTTTGCAACTCTCGCATACGTTTACGGATCTCTCCTGCCAGATAAAGGGAGCCGAAGACACACAGCAGGGCTCCTTTTTCTTTTGCCAGGGAAAGAGCTTTATCCAAAGCTACAGTATAGTCACTTTCTGAACACATTAGAATCCGAGCTTCGGCTTCTGGATCCAGCACCTCTTTCGCCGCTGCCAGCATCTGCTCGGCCGTAGCCGTGCGTTCGTCGGGTATGGCAGTGAAGACAATCGCTGCACTTTCATACTGCCTGGTATTCAGTACGATACTGATCATTTCCTTGTAATTCTTATCCTGCATTATAGCGCAAAGAAAAACCAAAGGAGCATTCTCACTTAAACGGGCTAAAGATTCAACCAAAGCGTGGCAACCCTGAATATTATGCGCTCCATCCAGAAGAACAAAGGGCGATTGAGACAGTATTTCCAAACGGCCCGGCCAAACGGTTGCAGCAATACCCTGCCTGATATCTTCGGCACTGACATGGCTTGCAACTGCTGATGCAGCCAAGAGCGCATTTATTGGCTGAAAAACTCCTAGAAGCTTAGTGGTATAAATTTCTTCTAATTCTAAATTACGGAAACTCTGACCCTCACGCCCATAAGACTGCATTTCATATTGTCCCCGACCGATCCAGTGCAAGGGAACATCTAACTCCAGACAGCGCTCTTCCAGCGTTCTTCTGGCAATAGCTGCATCTTCTTCTGAAATCATGGCATCGCGTGGATCATATGCAAAAACCGGGGTTCCGGGCTTAACAATACCGGCTTTTTCATACATGATGTTTTTCATATTATTTCCCAACCGATCCATATGATCGTAGCCGGGAGCAGCAATGATGCTGGCAAGAGGGTTTTCAATTACATTTGTAGAATCCAGCCTGCCTCCGATACCGCTTTCCAAAACCACATAGTCACAGTTTTTTTCTTTGAAATATATGAAGGCCATCATTGTGAGCACATCAAACACCGATGGCAAATCCATGATCCCGTCTTCCTTCATTGAATCCGCAGCACGTGTAACCCGCGCCATAATCCGGTCGATAGATTCATCATCGATTTCACCTGCATTGTTGTCACGATCATATTGCTCCAAATCCTCGCGACCCTGAATAACTCGGATTCGTTCGTTAAAACGTTCCAGATAAGGAGATGTATACCAACCGACTGTGTATCCTGATGTCGAGAGAATATGTGTCAGATAGCTGCTGATTGATCCTTTGCCGTTAGTTCCCGCTATATGGAATATTTTCAGGCCCCGCCAGGGATCACCCAGCCTGCGGCTTAATTCGCGGATACGTCCTAAAGTTTTAACAGAGCTGAAACTCCTGATTTCGCTTATATATTGCAAGGCTGCATTGTGACTCATTAATTGCCTGGATCCTCTCCAAAAAATTCTTCTTATTCATCGTCTTCACCGGCAGCTTCATCTGTACCGCCCCTAACATATTCGGTAAAAACAAAAAACTTACCCAGAAGATAATTGCCTACAATCACGAACAAAAGAGAAAGTGCTTTCGCCCAGGGCAGATTGGGAATTATCTCAGCTTTAAATCCTATCATGTCGTAAAATAAATAAAAACCTGCGTATTGAAAAACCAGCGAAACCACTAAACGTCCGGCAGAAAAGCGAAATATTTCGCTCAAAACAGGTTGTTTAGATTTGAAGACCCAGACTCGATTGAGCACATAGGCGGTCAGTATTGACAAGACAATGGACGGAAGCAATGAGAAATACCATTTGTTAAGACCGAGCAAATTGCTCAGCAAATAAAATATTCCCATATCTACCAAAGTAACGATTACACCTGAAATGGTATAACGCAGGAACTGCATATTAAAAAAGAGCTCCACTAAATGAGCCCAGATTTTTTTAATCACTAAAACTAAATCTCCTCCTGATCTTCCGGATCAGATCTTTCCGAAGAAGTTGTCTGATATTCTTTGCTGAAGCCTTGTCCCGCTTTGGAACTGATATCAGAAATATCTCTGACTTCAGGGAAGTTATCAGGATAATTATAGTCGACCGGTCGGAAATTTTCAGCATCAGAATCATCTTTTACGTCAAGAGCATCTTCTCCCGAACTATACAAAAAATCGTCAGAAAGAAATTCGTCTGCAAACGGAAATTCAGCTCTTTTTCTGTCAGAGTTAAACTTAATAATGATAATTATCAGGATAATCAAGATCAATAAAACTCCGCCTGCCGCAGCAATAATATGCCAGAGTTCAAAGTCTCTCCCAAAAAGACTGACGGTTCGGCTTTGCACCTTATCCGTCCCTTCATCCAAATCACCCTCAACAGCTTCTGTAGGTGCTGATACCGGTTCTGTCTGCAATTCAGGCCCCTTCGGGTCCTCTTTTGCCAAATGATCAAAGTCCTCATCCAGGAAAGTTCCGAAGGCAGGAACCAACAGGAGATCGTAATGCATAAGTTGATCCAGACTCCGGCTATAAATGAATCTCTCGATGTCTTTATTTCTGCCCTCTAAAGCCAGCAAATATCTAGCTTCATTCACCCGATCAATTTCAATATCCATTGTTGTAATATTGTCAGGGACAGGGTTCTCTGTAGACTCGGAGGCAGTACTTGCCCCTGAAGATTTAGATAACTGGGCCTGGTATTGCTTCATATACTCGTCAAAGGGAATATAGTCACCAAAATTAAACTCAATGACGGGAAGGTTCACATCCCTGATATCAGCATCAGAACGTGAAGTACCGTAAGGTATCAGATCATCCGGCATAAGAGTTACGTGGTAATATTCTTCACCAAGTTTAAAACGCAGGTAGGGTATGAAGCTGTCGCTGGAGTCATTGTAAAAATACAATTGCGGGTCTTGACCGGACAAGCTCAAAAGCGCTAAGAACAAATCTTCATTTTCAGAATAATAACCTGACATTGCTGAACCGTCGATCATCCTCTCAGCCTCTTCAAAGCCACTAGGGATATCGGCTTCTTCCAGAGCTATTTCCGAAATAGACAAGCTGCGACCTTTATGGTCTTCCGCTTTAAATGCCTTAGTCGGCTCGCTCTTTGTTTCTTCAGTTTGGGTGGTATCGGTTGTTGTGGCCGTCAATGTATCAACTGTTGTCAGCGGTGTTTGGGGTGGGGCCGTTGATATCGTGGTGTTAGGCAAAGTAACAGGTGGAATAATCTGAGTTGCTCCACTATTAGAAATTACAGTAACAGATCGTGAGTTGCCACTTATTGGTATTCTTTCACGAGCATAATTTGCAGCATCAATATCAGTTACAGAGAATAATGCAGAAACTGCATTAGTACTTGAAACATTTATAACCTTAAACACTAGAGTAAACAATGCACTCCCAGAAACGTCGGCTCCTCCCATAGTGACGAAAACAGCTTTCAAACGGCCTTCTGACAACTTGTTTATACCCGATGTTGAACTGGAAGATAAAAATTCCATTTTTGATGCATCATAATCTATCGTGCAAATAAAAGTACCTAAATTAACATTTGCTCCTACTGTAACTGTAACAGTATCGCCAGGTTTCACTTCGTTTTTGCTAACTGTTATATTCGCAGGTGTAGAAGCTCCTACAGTAATTGGCATCATTATGATTGATGCAAGTACCACTAGGAATGCAATTAATACTGATAGTTTCTTCATTTGTCAACTCCAATTGTCTAATCAGCCTGATTCAGGAAATCCATCTCTAGAATATGTTGAATCACCCACATCAGATCAAGTGAATCTACATTTCCGTCTCGTGTTACATCCATAGCTAGTCTTTCCAATTCAGTAGGCTGGTACATCTCTAGGATATATGTCGTCATGGACATAATATCTACTGAATCTATTCTGCCATCGCCGTTTGAGTCTCCATATACCATCAAATAATAGTCTAAGGTAGACTCTGTCTCTTCTTTATAGAAAAGTGAGAGTTTGGCACCTGTACCGACAACACCGGAAGTCACTGTCTTGCCATCCACAGAAACTACCAGCTTATAACCCTCCTGCAGCTGCAAATTCTCATTCAAATACGTTACAGTATTTTGACCTTTCTGTGGATCGGCATTAGTTACATAAGAACTATCCACCTTGAGCGTGTTGCTGGTCATGTTTGCCTCCGGCTTATCCGCAGGATCTCCGGGCTCGCCCGAGCGATTAACGGTCAGATAGTAATCTCTAACATCCCCGCGCTCTGACACTGCCTGTACTTTGATTGTGTTCTCACCATGTTCAAGATTGTAAACTCCTCTGCCCTTAATACTGCACGAAGAAAGATATGCGTTAGCATTTACGGTGAAGCTCTCCACACCTTGAGCTACCGTAACGGAATAAGCGTTTACTTCCGGATCAAAGGCAGGTTTTAAAATCCCCGAAGAGACCGTGATACTTTGCAACCAATTGTTGCGACTGCGATTATCTGTCGGGAAAGGAACTTTCTCAGCAGGCATCTCTGCAATTACCGGAATGATAAATTCGTGATTTTTGTTCAACTGACCGAGTCTCTGATATGCATCATAGACATTCCCGCCCTCGACAGCCGGAGCGATAACATTGCCCATATATTGGTGCCACCAGGGTCCATAAGTGTGATTATAATCTATGTTCCACTTCTGATAATAAGGGGTATTTTGTCCGGCATTAATATAGCCCTCACTGATCCAGCGGGCCCCTCCCACAATAGCCAAATAAGGATTCGTCCAAGGTAAAAGATACAAGTCCTTTTCTGCAGATGAAAGTTTGCCGTTTGCGCCTGCTGACCCATATTTTGCATATTGCAGGCCATTAGAAATCGGTGATGTGCCGGCGTATGCGCCAATATTGTAGAAATTATAAATACCGGGATAGCTTGACACTGTGCCGCTAACTGAATCTGAACCTCCCGCCCCGACTTCCTGGATTATTCTCTTTGCCAGGAATACCGGGTTTGCATTGCTCCATTCTGCCGCCTTAACAAGAATATCGGGATATTTCATGTTAGAAGACACTCCGTTCTGGTCAACAACAGGAACGGTCTGACCATCAACCATAAATGTACCGATGAGACTTTGTGCAATTTCTGCGCGGGTATGAATCTGAGGATTATAAGATAGGTTTTCAAATTGAAAGATATCTCTTTCGCTGAGAAAGTTCCGCGGATCAAGATAGTAGGCAATAATTTCTGTACTGGCATAGTAAAAGCCTGCATCAGAGGCATACCAGCTGGTTGTTTTGTAGTTATAGGCACCTTTGTCAAAAGATCGTTGGGCAACGGAGTATGAATTAGGAACCGAATTTTTCCTCTCCAGACTGCCTTCATATGCCATAACCGTACTCCATTTCATAGGTGTACCATTGGCATTTACCGGGTGTGATGCAGTGAATTTCCAATTCGGGTATTTTGCATGCAGAACCCTTAACGCGGGACGGTAAGATTCAGGAAAACCTTGCTGGTCCAGATACGCTTCAAAGTCATTATATGCGACAGCTTCTTTGTTACTAAAAAAGCCATCTGTCAAGAAAAAAGCGCCGAAGAACAGGACCAATAGAAGCAGGCAAGGCAACAGGACAGAAATACGTGCGGAGAGAGAAGAATCAGGACCTTTCTGATCACGAAATTCAGTCGTAGTATCAGCTTTGCGATATCTCAAAGTCCGCCTCCTCTCCTATGCAGGCTTGATCCGATTGTCAAGCTAAAATCATCGAATCAATTACTTCATACATGCATAAATATTGGCATTTTGACACGAAATATTAGTGACACTAATTTTAGCATAATACGTTATAACCATTGCTATACAACGGTTTTGAAGGCTTATTGTCAACTCGATTTAAGCTCTATGTCATATACAAGTAATATAGAAAATCAAAATGCGCTTAATTCATCCAACGAAGCGGAATATGCTTGGAGTGCATGGTCAGCAAACCAACGCACTTCGGGCAAGTCCAGACTCATCAAGCGCTGCTCAATATCCTCATAAGCACTGACAAATTCTTTGTTTCCGACTTTAAACTCATCCAGACATTTAATACAGGCGGAAAAGCGGTCCGCTGCTTTAATGAGTTTTAAGGCTTCGAGGGTTATTTCATCATCAGCGGGAATGAGATACTTTTCGTAAAGAGGCTGTAACTCTTCCGGTAACATACGTAAAAGATTTTTGGATGCCTCTTCTTCAATCGCCTTATATGTCTCGCGCATAGGGTCATTATGATACTTGATCGGCGAAGGCATGTCGCCGGTCATAATCTCCGCAGCGTCATGAAAAAGAGCCAGTGTTGCTACATAATCGGGGTCAGGACAGATTCTGCCCTCTGAAAACTTATTCTTACGCAAAATCGCCAAAGCATGGGCGATGATCGCTACTTCGTGCGAGTGTTCCTGCACATTCTCGGTTTCTGTATTGCGCATTAGTCCCCAGCGCTGAATGTACTTGAGTCGGTGCATCATAGCAAAGAAAGCTGTAGTCATGGCTGCTCTCTCCTTACAATTGATAAATCGCCGAGAAAACCCGGCGCGCGTATGAATCTGTCATTCCGGCGATATAATCCACGATCTTGCGCACAGGCGAAGCAGTAAATTCCGGATGTTGGCTATAAAACTCGAAGAATTTCTGACTATTTTCATCATACCTGTTCTGGGGCATAGTTCGTGACAACTTGAGGAAATGCTCAAAGAGCCCTTCAATAATATTACGTGATTCTCGTTCAAAGCGGCGGACTTTAGTCGCATTATAAATACGGCTTGCGTTAATTTCTGTAAGTTCCTTGAGTGCAATTCCAATTTCCGAAGACAGACAAATTGCATCCTGGCCCCAGCTGTTTCTTATCACATCCTGTACCAGTGTATTTACAATAGCGCTGTTATTCTCACCCAAAGTAGAACGCAGGTCTTCCGGCAACTCGGCAAAAGACATTAAGTTTGACCGCTCCGCATCTTCTATGTCACGACCGACATAAGCTATACGATCACAAAGTCTGACTACACAGGCTTCCAGAGTTGCAGGCATGACCAGACCTGCTTTTGTCTCCAAAAGGTCTTCTTCCGTCTTACTGCGATCAGGACGTAAAACATACTCAGAGTACATTTCACCGCAATGAGATACGATACCGTCACGAACCTCAAAGCTCAGGTTAAGGCCGTGCTTTCCGTTATCATCAGTCAGCAAATCAACCACACGGAGACTATGTAGCTCATGTTGAAAGCTGAACTCAGCTCCATGCTGCTGAATTAATTCATTGAGGACAGTCTCACCGGAATGGCCAAAAGGCGCATGGCCGAGATCGTGGCCCATAGCTATTGCTCGGATCAGATGTGTGTTTAGGCTAAGAGCACTTCCGATCACTTCCGCCAAATAGCTGACATAAAGCACATGCTCCATACGGGTACAAACATGGTCGTTTTGCGGATTGAAAAATACTTGTGTTTTATGACGCAGGCGTCGAAATGGCAATGAATAAAGGATGCGCCCGGTATCACGTTCAAAAATTGTACGGACTTTACATTCCTTTTCCTGATTCACACGTCCACGGCTCTGAGATGAAAGCTGAGCAAAAGGAGAGAGAGTCTGCTCTTCACCTCGTTCTTTAATCTGCCGCGGTGTTATTGCGCTTTTTTCGTTATCAAAAAATGACTTCTGTTTCTCGCTCATCTCTTAATTCCTTTTGTGAATACAGTTTTTGTAAAAAGCTGTAGGTAAGCATTACTCTTTAGTCAGGAAAGACTGGCTTGCCATGAATCTTTTTGTTTCTCCGTCAAAATCTATAGTTAATATTGCATCACCGCTAACCAAATTGATCTTTATGATTTCACCTACACCGCGGTTTGCATGTCTTACTTTATCGCCTATCGAAAGATCATTCGGATCCAATCCACCGGTCTTCCCTGAACTTTGCCCAATGCGCTCACTGAATGCTGAAGCAAAAGTGGAAGCGAATAAATTGCGGTCAGATCGCATTCCGGCGGCTGAGCTATAATCACGCTGTTGTACAGCAGTACCTCGCCTTTGCATGAGATCTTCCGGGATGGACTCAAGGAAACGGGATGGAATATTGTACTGGGTTGATCCGAACAATAGACGGTTAGTTGCAGTTGTTATCAGCAGCTCCTGCTTTGCCCTGGTGACTGCGACATAAGCTAGCCGGCGTTCCTCCTCTAACCCGTCGGGACTTTCGAAACAGCGTGAACTGGGGAAAATACCTTCTTCCGCTCCCACCAGATATACAACATCGAACTCAAGGCCTTTTGCACTATGAATAGTCATCAGGCTGACCAGGGGTTCTTCGCCTTCAGTGTCCTGATCCGTGTATAAAGCTGTACGTTCAAGAAAGCTCTGCAGAATCGTTAATGGTGTAAGCTCTTTTTCTTCTTCCTCATAGAAAGGATCGTCAAAGGCTCCCTCTTCATCCTCGCGCAGAAGGTTAGCTTCAAATTCCAGAGCATCAGATAACAGTTCCTGCAGGTTTTCCAAACGTGACGGAGCTTCAGCATTACCACGTCCCGCTTCTTCCTCTAAAGCTGCTACCATGCCTGAGCTATGTTCAACTAAACGTATGAAGTCAGCCAGATTCATATCGCTGTCAGCTTGTTCCAGTTTCGATCTCAGCCCTTCAATCAGCTTGGCAAAACCTGACACGCGCCCTGCGGCCCGTGCTAAGTCTTCGTAAACGCCGGCATTGCGTGCAATTTCCAGCATGCTGACGTTATTTTCGCCGGCCAGAGCATTAATGCGCTCTACAGTAACCTCGCCAATGCCTCGACGGGGCACTTGCACCGCGCGGCGGAAGGCGACATCGTCGTCCGGGGTCATTATCAATCTCAGGTAGGCAGTCACGTCTTTAATCTCGCGTCTGTCATAGAAACGAGTACCACCATAGATATGATAGTTAATATTACTGTCACGCAAAGCAGATTCAATATTTCTTGAAAGAGCATTCATCCTGTAAAGCACGGCAAAAGACAGATCGTCCGGCTTATCTTCTGCTTGCAGCCTTCTGGCGATGTCGCGGGCAACAAAGCGAGCTTCATCAAAATGGTCCTCTGCACGATAAAGCATGATCGGCTCACCGCCATCGATGGCAGTCCAGAGGCGTTTGTGCTTGCGCGCAGTATTTTCCTGAATAATATTATTTGCTGCCGCCAAAATGACGGAAGTTGAGCGATAGTTTTGCTCCAGGCGTATAACCGTAGCATCGGGAAAATCCTGCTCAAAATCCAGGATATTTTGTACATCGGCACCCCGGAAAGAGTAGATGGACTGGTCATCATCGCCGACAACACAGAGGTTTTTGTATTTGTCCGAAAGTCTCAGAACCAGGTCATACTGCACCCTGTTTGTGTCCTGATATTCATCCACCAGAATATATCGGAATTGATGTTGATACTGGGCCAGAATATGTGGCTGCTCTGCAAATAACCTCAGCGTCTGCAGAAGAATATCATCAAAATCCATTGCATTACGCTCAAACAGAGCTTTTTGATATTTCTCGTAGATTTTAGCCAGGTCTTCAGCCATATAGGAAGAACGACTTTTTCTGATATCTGACGGCTTCATGCCTTTATTTTTGAAATTACCTATTCGGTTCAGGGCCTCACGAGGTGTTAGCGTCCGTTTAGATATATTCAGCTCTTCCAGCACATCCCGCATAACCCGCTCCTGATCACTGGTATCGAAAATAGCGAACTGCGAACGATAGCCAAGCATTTCGGCATGTCGACGTAAGATACGCAGCATCATAGAATGAAAGGTTCCGATCCAGGCTCCGCGTGCAGAAAGCCCGATCAAATCGGAGATGCGTTCTTTCATCTCGTTAGCTGCCTTATTGGTAAAAGTAATTGCCAATATTTGAGCCGGATGCACATCCATATGCTTTACCAGCCAGGCAACACGACTGGTTATCACACGTGTTTTACCTGAACCTGCTCCGGCCAGAACCAGAAGAGGACCTTCGGTTGTAAGAACAGCGCGCCGCTGTTCCGGATTGAGATTAGCCAGTAGAGTCTCATCACTGCTGTTGACTTCACCGGCTTCAGCGGGCGCTGTATTTTGATTTATAAAAGGATCAATTTGATTTGATTGCACTTAATACTCCGGTTCAATAAGACCGTAATTGCCATCGTTACGTTTGTAAATCAGGGCAACCTTATTATTCTCTTCACTAAGGAAAAGCAGGAAAGAGTGTCCCAGCATTTCCATTTGAATAATGGCCTCGTCCGGTGTCATAGGATCAATCTGGAAGCTCTTGCGACGAATAATATCCATCTCCATCTGAGGCTCCTCTTCGGGAACGGAGAATTCCTCATTGGCAAAAAAGTCTCTCATGTAAGCATATTCTTTCTTCTGCTTCTTCATTCGAGATTTCTGTTTGCGTATCTGGCGCTCCAGCTTGTTAATAGTCTGTTCAACGGCAGAAATTGAATCGGGGGCATCTGCTTCCGCGCGATAATAGTGTCTGCGGATCTTGATGGTCATCTCTGCACGCACCTGATCACCCTCCGGTTGAATCATTACATCTGCGCGCGCTTCATCGCCGAAGTAGCGAGCGAATTTCTCCAGCTTTCTTTCGATCTTCTCTTTTTGCTGGTCACTGACACGAATATCTTTGCCTAAAATCTCTATATGCATTTGCACTGCTCCTTTCGCTTTCCAAGTGAATGGATGCTTTTTCGATGTCTATATTATAGCAGTTTATAACGGTCCGAAAAGGTATCATCTTACTATATTCAGCATAAACAAAAAAGAAAATGAATTTCTATTTTTGACAGTCAAAATGTGTCAATACGATCCTTTCTTTAGTGTTAATATCTATTCTTATAGAAGAAAAGTCTAAGGAGGCTCTAATGAAGAAGGAAAAGCAATCATCTTTGTTTCCCGATTTCAGCGTCAGAGCATTGGTTTTGGCGATATTCGGTTCGATTCTCATGACTGCGTCATCAATGTATGTTGCATTGCGCATGAGCGCCCTGCCCTGGCCGACAATATTTGTTGCAGTACTGTCACTTACCTTAATGCGACTTTTCAAAAGCAAGAGCCTGAAAGAGGTTAACGTCGCTTCTACCGGTATGTCCGCCGGAGCAATGGTAGCCGGGGGTCTTGCCTTTACCATTCCGGGTTTGTTTATGAGCGGTGTCTGGACAATTCCTGAAGAAGGAAGTGACAGCTCCCTTCTGGGACGTTATGGGTGGGTAATCTTCCTGGTCGCTCTTATCGGAGTAATCTTGGGCACTTTGCTCTGTGCTCTATACAGGAAACGTGCCATTGAACAACTGAAACTTCCCTATCCCATCGGGCAGGCTTCTGCTGAAACCTTGAAAGCCGGCCACGAAGGCGGCAGCAAAGCCAGGGTTCTCTTTACCGCTCTTATTGTAGCTGCTTTCTTTGTTTTGTTACGGGATCGCTTTCAACTCATCCCCGGTATAGTAACTTTTTCGCTGGCAGGAGTAAGCATAGCCTTTCAGCTTTCACCCATGGCTATCGGTATCGGTTCCTTGATCGGCTTCAAATCGACTGCCTTATGGTTAGCCGGTGCAGCAATTGGAGCAATCGTTATCAATCGTATAGGGGTCAGCCTGCAATGGTTTGCTTCAGCTGCTGAAGCTGCATCCTTTATTCAGATTGCCTCTATCGGCCTTATGGTCGGATCTGGCCTGGCTACTCTGCTGGTCTCTATGATTGGGAGCTGGCGCAGCAGAAAGTCTCAAGAAAACACAGAAGAAAACGTCACTGACGAAGAAACTGATATCAGCCAAATCCGCAAAAAAGTGCGCTTGCCACTGGGACTGTTTGCTGTTGCAGCCGCCTTTGTCTTGTCAATTTTGCTGGGACTGGCTGTGCCTGTTTCCTTGTTGCTCTTAGTTGGAGTCTTTTTAGCCAGTGCTATGTCAACTATTATTACAGGCGAAACCGGGCTCAATCCGATGGAGATCTTCGGCATCCTTGTGCTACTGGCAATACGCCTGTTAGTACCGCTGACAGCTGAACATGCTTTCCTGATTGCGGCCATCGTAGCTGTCGCCTGCGGTTACGCAGGTGACATGATGAACGACTTCAAAACCGGCTCTATCCTTGGGACAGCCCCTTCATCACAATTGCTTATCGAATTCATCGGTGGTTTTTTCGGTGCCATTACAGCAACCCTGGCTTTTGTTGCTTTAGCTTCAAGCTATGGCGGCTTCGGTCCCGAATTCGGATTGCCGGCAGCTCAGGCCCAAAGTGTTACTGCCATGATCGCAGGTATCGGCAATCCGCTGGTCTTTATTCTCGCAGCAGTTGTCGGGATTATACTGGTTTTACTGAAAATTCCGGCGACGATCATAGGAATCGGCCTGCTGCTAACAGGTGCAGGCCTGGCAATTCCGATTTTTGCAGGTGGTGTACTGGAGCTGATTATCCGCAAGAAAAAGAGCGACAAGGAAGGTCCGCTGCAATTGGTCTCGGCTGGCCTGCTTGGCGGTGAAGGTATTACCGGGACGATACTGGCCATAGTAGCCATGTTTGCCAGATAAAGAAACAGACATTTCAGCTGATTAAAAAGCCGCCTGTCCTGTTCCGGATAAGCGGCTTTTTATATTAAACAAAGTATAAATTTCTAATTATCTTTTTATATTTTCTTAAATGCTCGTAAAGCCTTATTCTATGTGCTTTCGAGTATTTTTACTGTAGGAAGATACTTCACGTTTCTTTGCATATTTCCTCATGTCTTAGCTGTC
>JAAYEX010000267.1 GCA_012728535.1 Clostridiaceae bacterium
CTCCCCTTGTTTTAGCAGTGTTTCCAGTTCTTCCGGAAAAACCTTTTTCCCCGACGACAGTACGATCATAGACTTGCTTCGTCCGGTGATGCTGATAGAGTTTCGTCTGCCCATGCGACCGATATCACCGGTATGTAGCCAGCCGGCTTCATCGATGGCTTCCTTTGTCGACACTTCGTCGTCCAGATAACCCTTCATTACTGTATCTGCGTAGACAAGAATCTCTCCGGGCTCGCCTTTTTTATCATTATCGATTGCGACAGTAATGCCCGAAATGGGCTGCCCTACGGTACCGAGTACGTTGACCTTGGTATTGCCGCCTGAGACTACCGGCGAAGCTTCAGTCAGGCCGTAGCCTTGTAAAACATCAACGCCGAGAGCATCAAAAAAACGTAATGTTTCTTTGTCCAAAGAGGCTGCACCGCTGATAATGACCTGGAGCTTTCCGCCCAACTCAGACAGGACATCCTTAAAGATCTTCCGTCTCAAATCGATACCGACAAAGTGCAAGGACCGGGACAAACGCAATCCAAGACGCAATTTGCGATACTGGCCGGTTCTTTTCGCCTGGTTTTCTATGGCGCGCTTCATTCCGGTCAGGAGAGCGGGGACAGCAATCATGATGTAAGTTTGATACTCTTTCAGATTTTTTGACACGTAGCGCAGGCCATCACAGATATCAATACGAGCTCCGATGGCAAGCATGGTCAGGAAGCCACAGGTGTTTTCGAATGTATGGTGTAAGGGCAGGACCGACAAGGCGCTGATATTATCATCGAAACTCACGGAGCCGAGGAGAGCACGCACATTTGAGCAGAGGTTTTTCTCAGTAAGCATGACTGCTTTAGCTGATGAGCTGGTGCCTGATGTGAAAAGAATGGCGCAGGTTTCGTCATCCTGATGGGCTTCCCAGAGCAAGGAATCGGGGTCGGCTGATTCAAGGTCTGCTTCGCAATCGGCATTAGCCATGAAATCGTTGAAAAAGAAAAAGGATGAATCAGCTGAATGTTCGCTTCTGATTTCAGCTTCCATTTTTTCCGTCAGTTTTTCACTTTCCATGAAGATAGTATGAGAAATATTGTCATTGTCCTTTTTCAGAGACTGCATCAATTCATGGAAAGGTGCATCATACACGACAACTGAGGCTTTGCTGCGTTCCAGCATGGGGCCCAGCTCCTCGGGTTTCAACAAACGGTCCAGCGGTACAATGGTACCGAAGCCAGAGGCAACTGCAAGATAAGTCACCATCCATTTGTAGCTGTTATCACCGATAACAGCTATCCTGCTACCGGCTTTCGTAGTCTTACTCAGTGAGTCCTGCATACGCACCACATCACGATAAAGATCGTCGTATGTCTTTGTGGCCGGGTCTTTGTCACTCACTTTTTCGCGATAAGCTACACTGATGCGGTCTTTGAATTTTTTCTGACTCTCGATGAGTAAATCTCTTAGATGATAAATCGGTGGAGCCTGATAGTAAGCTTTACCTGTAATAATTTCCATTATAGTTAGTTCCTTATTATGACTATTTGTTTGTAATTTTTTTAGATTATATTATTGATGACCAGGGAGCAAGCAACACTGAGCGTAAGAAGTAGCAGAGATACTACTGAAATCAGAATTGTCGCTGAGCCGAGGGCATACCCTTCCAGATCGTAGCGCTTTGCCTTGTTCATCCCCACCGGAGCGAAGATAAGCCCGAACACCGCTAGCATCGCACTTGCTCCACCGTAGATCAAGACAAGAAGGAAATACAGCAGGTAAGCCTCGCGATCATAAGTAAGGGGATCGGCATAAGCATTCAAAAAGTATGGCATAAATTCGCGAAACATGGGTATCAAAAAGAGAGATAGGAGAGAAGACGCAAAAGCGAAACCGATTGCCCCCGGGGTTTTTCGGGAACCTGTTCTTTCGGTGGCTCCACCTGCAGGATTGCCCCGGGAAGAAACTACAGGTGCCTGGTAATAGACACGGGCGGTGTCTTGCCCTCTCGAAGTCTGTCGATAAACATTATTGCCTGTGCTCTGATAGCGTAGCGGTGGTTGCGGATTTGTCTGGAACACCGTCCGCGTTCCCTGTCTTTCCATGTTCTGCACGGGGATTTCTTCAGATTCAAAAACTCTCTCTTCCGGATTAGGAAGATCCTTTATCTCTTTAATATCGGGATACTCTTCCTCTGGCGAAAATTTTTGTTCGTTCATTAACTCTTTCCTTCCTCTGCCTGATTAAGTTGCTTCTATGAAAGGGATAATCCGGGCGATAAATTAGTTCAAGATTTTTACATAAGTTAGTCTAGCATATATGTTTTTTGTATTGTTGAGGTGGATTGTTTATCTGTTTGAATTTTCGATATTTTTCATAGTCTCGCCACAAACTGATATCTAGGGAAAACTATGGGCAAACGATGAGATGTGAAAGTGATAAGATTTAGTTGATCTTGAAAATGTGCAGTGTGACTTATGGAGGGAAGATATGCGTGTAAATGTGGAAAAACTGTGCTCGAAGCTGCTTCAGATTCGGAGCCTGTCGGGAGATGAAAAGGCTGTAGTGGATTTTTTAAAAGATTTATTCACACGCTTGGAGTTCGATGAAATCAGTGTTGACCGCTATGGCAGCATTGTAGGCATAATCCGGGGTGAGCGTCCGGGCAAAAAGCTTCTCTTCGATTCACATATTGACACTGTCGGCATCCCAAAGCCCGAAGATTGGGCCGAAGATCCTTTTGGCGGACAGATCAGGGATGGCAGAGTCTATGGCCGTGGCAGCAGCGATATGAAGGGGCCTTTAGCTGCTGCAATTGCCGGAGTTGCAGAATTCGTACATGAACACGGTCGTGACTTTGCCGGCGACATAATGATCAGCGGCATTGTACATGAGGAATGTTTTGAAGGAGTGGCAGCGCGCGAAATCTCCAAAAAACACAAGCCCGACTACGTCATCATCTGTGAAACAACGGACTTGAAACTTAACTATGGTCAGCGCGGGCGGATGGAAGTTCGTATCGAAACCTTCGGCAAGCCCTGCCATTCTTCGAATCCCTCAGAGGGAATAAACGCCGTCTATCACATGGCTGAACTGATTCCGGAGATTGCAAAAGTAAAGTTGGGTCATGATGAGGATTTAGGTCCCGGCATTATGGAGCTGGTGGACATCTGCTCACAGCCCTATCCCGGAGCATCCGTAGTCCCTGCCCGCTGTCTGGCCACCTATGATGTGCGTACGCTGACGACTGACAGCGCTGAGAGTATTTTGGCTTCCATCAATGAGGCTATTGACCTGCTAAGCAGCAAAATCCCTGATTTCAAGGCCGAAGCGAGTCTGGTCGAGTCTTCTGCTGTCTGCTACACCGGCGAGGTCATTAGTGCAAAGCGTTTCTTCCCTGCCTGGAAATCTGATCCTGACTCTGCTGAGAGTCGGGCTATTCTTGACGCAATGGAAAATGCCGGATTACCGCGCGCTAAAGGTGTCTACAGTTTCTGCACCAACGGCAGTCACTATGGCGGCGAAGCCGGTTTAACCGTCTATGGTTTCGGCCCCTCCAAAGAAGAACAATGTCATATGGACGATGAGTATATCGAGATTGCACACTTGCAGAAGGCCGCTGAAGTCTACCGCAGAATTTGCGGGAACTTACTTGGCCTCGAAGACTAGAACAGATTTAAGAAAGGCTGGCCTCTTTTGAGTACGTTAATTAAAAATGTGATGCTGATTGATGGCAGTGGACAAAGAGAGAAATATGCTGCTGATATAGTCATTAATGGCGACAGGATCGAGCGGATCGATGACAGCTGCAAACAGGATGCTTCATCCGGAAGTTTTAAACTTATCATAGATGGTTCCGGCTTGTACGCAAGCCCGGGTTTTATTGATACACATGCTCATTCCGATGTGATGGTTTTTGATGACCCCTGCCTGCCGGCTAAAAGTCTGCAGGGTATTACCTGTGAATTTGCCGGCCAGGACGGGACTGCGGTCGCCCCACTGCCGGAAGAATATATTGATAGCTGGCGGAAGTATCTGAGCGGAATAGATGGTGACAGCGAAAACTTCGATTGGCACTTCCACACTTTGGAAAATTATCGTGAGGCTGTACGACAGGCAAGGCCGGCTGTCAATATGTGTATTATGGCTCCGCATGGCAATCTGCGCCTTTGCGCCATGGGATACGATCCTTCTGCTCCTTCGGCAAAAAATCTTTCCCGTATGAAGGAGTTGCTGAGACAAGATCTGAAAAATGGAGGTTTCGGCCTCACCACGGGTCTGGATTATATTCCCAGCATCTACGCCGATACGGCGGAACTGGCAGACTTGTGTTCCCTTCTTCCTGAGTATGACGGAGTATTCGCCATCCACTTGCGCAGTGAAGCCAATGAAATCCTTGAAGCAATAGAAGAAGTTATTGAGATCTGTCGCAGCAGTGGATGTCGCGGGCATATTTCTCATTTCAAAGTAGCCGGAGAGTGGAATTTTTATAAACTGGACCGGATGATAGAGCTGCTGGATGAGGCAAAGGATGAGGGCCTGGCTATTTCCTTTGACCAGTATCCCTATCCTTTCGGCAGTACAACCCTAACAGTTGTGTTACCTCCCTGGGCAGTGGAAGGCGGCGCTGACAAGATGCTGTCGCGCCTGGAGTCACAGGAACTGAGAGCCCGCATGAAACACGATATGCAGCACGGTCTTCCCGGCTGGACAGGTTTCTGTCGCAGCACCGGAACCGATAATCTGCTGATCAGCAGTGTGGAAGCTGCAGAGAATTTTGACGCACTAGGTAAGAGCCTCGATGAAATAGCTGATTTAAGACAGTCCGATCCCTACACAGTTGCCATGGATCTGATATATTCTGAAAAAGGATCCATCAGCATCATCACTAAATATGGAAAAGAAGAACATATCAGGCGATTAATGCTGCGGCCGGAAATGAATTTGTGCACTGATGGTTTATTCAGTGCTCATCCCCACCCCAGAACTTATGGTTCCTTTCCCCGTTTTTTCGGTAAATATGTACGCGAGGAGGGCTTACTCTCCTGGGAGGAAGCTGTTTACAAAACGACCGGTAAGGCGGCAGAGCTTTTCCGCTTGCAGGAGAGGGGCTTCTTGCAGGAAGGATATTATGCAGATATTGTCTTGCTGAATCCTGAAAGCATAAATGACTGTGCGACACTTGAAAATCCACAGCAATACCCGGTCGGGATCGAATATGTCTTTGTAAACGGCGAGCTGACTGTTGAAAGGGGTGTTCATACCGGCAGAAGACCGGGACGGGTACTCATGCGTGATATATCTTAGTTATAAAAAACACTCCCTGCCGCAATAAAGCCCGCAGGGAGTGTTTTACTTATTGAACAGTTTATTAACCGACATCCGGGAAGGGTTTCTCGATCACTTCGCCACGCATGCAGCGTTCGCTGATTTGTTCAGCTCCTCCGAGATAGAGGAATTGCTGCAGCCTTTCCTCCAGATTGATGCGGTCAGAAGCCGGCCAGCATTTGTCGTCAATCACCAGATAATCTGCTGTGCTGCCCGGCGCAAAGCTTCCACACTCACCAAAGAAGGCCCCGCCTCCGGCAGTAGCCAGGTAAAAAGCCTCGATATAATTGACGGGCTCGACTTCACCTTCACTTTGCAGGCTATACAATTTAGACGCACGGATAGCATCAACTGCTGCTGTTCCCATAAACAGCCTGTCTCCGGCGCCGATATCCGAACCCAGGCCGACATTGAAGCCTGCATCCAGCATTTCTCTCAAGGGCATAATGCCACTGGACAGGTTAATATTTGATGCAGGGCAATGAGCAACAAAGACTTCATCCTCGAGCATAGCTTCCAACTCTTCCTCTGAATTATGAATACAGTGAGCCAGAACTGTTTTACCCTTGGGATTCAGATTGTAACTGCGGTAAACATCATAATAACTCTTGGATTCAGGGAATAATTCCTGCACCCAGGAGATCTCGCCTTTGTTTTCGTTCAAATGGGTTTGGACAGGCAGGTCGTGCTCCCGAGCCAGAACACCAAGGTTTTTCAAAAGGGGTGCCGTACAGGAAGGTGCAAAGCGTGGAGTAATAATCGGCTTCACATTCTTGTAATGCTTGCTTCTTTCCAACCATTCCTTGGTGTCAGTGTAAGAAATATCACATTCCTCTTTCAGTCTGGGTTCATCACAGCAGTCCATATTGACTTTGCCGACATAGGCGCGGAAACCCGCCTCTTCATACATGTCCATCAGCATCAGGCTTGATTCCAGATGCATACTGGAATACGTACAGAGGTTAAGAGAGCCAAGTGACCACAGCTCATTCAACAGGAGTGGGAAAACTTTCCTGCCATATTCCAGATCTTCAAAGCGGGCCTCTTCCTTGAAGGTATAGTTGCTAAGCCAGGGCAAAAGTTCCAGATTCATGCCTAAACCACGCTGGCCGTACTGAACCGAGTGCAAATGTATATCTGCAAAAACCGGAATAATCATTTGTTTGCCGTAGTCTCTGATCTCGCAGTCTTCCAATTCCGGCTTTTCAGCATAAATGCCTTCAACTTTACCTGACTTCAGATGCATCCAGGAATCCGGGTGCAGGGAGAGCTCCTGTGGCGTGGCTGCATATAATAAATCACCATGTATTAATACTGAACGTTCCATTTAGTACCTCACTTAATAATCTGACCATAGCCAATCATAAATATCTTACTTGCTTTAGTCAAATTATACAAAATTCATCTTTATTGCGAAGAAATTATCGCTGCTTGAGAATATCCCTGCGTACCGCTTCTACAGCAGTTTTAATGGCCCGTCCACTGCCATAAGCCTGATCGTCATCTAGTCCCTGCTTGATGCGTTCCTGATTCCAGATAGTAGTCAGGATACAGGCAGCCCGGGCCCCCAAAACCTGAGCGACAATGAAAAGTGTCGCACTTTCCATCTCGGAAGCCAGGGTTTTGGCCTTAATCCAGGCATCCCATTTGTTTTTCAGCTCATAGCCGGCCGGCATGCGTTCAGGATCATGTTGTCCATAGAAGGAATCCTTGCACTGAACTACTCCTGTGTGATAAGGAAAGGTTCTGTACTCGGCTTCTTCCACCAAAGAGGCAGTTAAATCCCAGTTTGCAACAGCGGGAAATTCGATCGGAACATACTCACGTGATGTACCTTCCATACGAATAGCTGCTGTCGCTATCACCAAATCACCGCCCGCCACTTCCAAATCCATGCCACCACAGGTTCCTACACGGATAAAGTTCCTGACTCCCGTCCGGTATAGTTCCTCCACTGCTATCGCTGTTGAAGGTCCGCCAATTCCGTGAGATGTGACCAGTACATTCTCGCCTTCCAATGAACCGATCCAGCTTGTATATTCGCGGTTTGAAACCAGGAATCTGGGCTCATCCAGCAAATTGGCTATTAGTTCGACCCTCCCCGGATCACCCGGCATTATTGCATAACGGGCTCCATGTGAATCGTCCAGCTGAATATGATATAGTTTTTCCATTCTATCCTCCGATCATTGCTCAACGCTGTTTAGGATCTCTGTTTTTCGCATCTTATGTGCAGAATTCTTCCCTTTATTATCTATCATCATCTGATGATCAGTTGTAATAACTGTTGCCTTAGGGAGTTTCTTTTTCCTCATAAGTAAATAAAACAGACAGGCACCCGCAGTTAGCAGAGATATCAGTAAACCGGCATAAAAGCCCGGCGGTGTGAACTTCGCTTCGATCTGATGCTCGCCTTCAGAAACCGGAATCAGCATAAAGCTGTCGCGTATAGCAGTGACCTCAACCGGCTCATTATCTACTTTCACCTTCCAGCCCGGGTGGTTAAAAGTCGGTATAAAGACAAAACCTTCTTCCGGTGCCCTAATCGTACCTTCAAAAGAACGCGAACCCTGTTTCAGGTTTTCCAGAGAAGCTGATTTGTATCCCGCGATAGTCTCTTCAAAAGCCGCTTGGTTCAGGCGGACCAGATAAGCTTTGAAATCCCCGTCCGTCTGATCATTCCTGCCGATGTTTAAACGAAAATGAATGGTGTCTCCTGCTTCCACATAGCCAAGGTCAATCATGCTGTTAGTTTTACCGCCGACGTGGAAGAAGTCCATGCCGTCGCGCAGGAAACCGTTGACATTCTTAATACCGGCATTGATATCGTCCCAGGCCAAATAATAGGATCCGCTTTCCGGAGCTACAGCATAAAGGAATGCCCAGTCGGAATCATTGCTGCGGGCATAGAATCGGTCACCGTCAGTTCCTCTCTCCTCAACATAGGCACCTTCGCTCAGCCAGGGCGAGAAGCGCAGACCTTCATAGATCTGTTCGGCTCCGCCCATCAGATAATTCATATTTTCCTGAACTGCAAAGGGAGAATCAGCTAATTCCTGCATATTAATATCTGTTGCAGTGCTCTGGACGAAAAACCCGAAGGGAAGCGCATAGTCATTCCTGTACAGTTTGTAGTTAATGCCTCCGGAAAGCTCTGTCCGCAGATCTTCCAGAATAACTGTGTCCCAGGGACGGAAGAGATACTCAATCCCCATGATGCTGTCCATAAAAATACTTGATTCCTTATATTGGAAGCTGTTCACACCATTTGTAGGAAAACCAAGTTCTTCCAAAAAATCTATTGGTGCCTTCTGAAAGGTGGATGAGAAAATAGTGAAACCATTAGTGGAAAAAAGCATAGGATCATTGACAGTCGTGTCCGGCAGGATTTCGAAGCGCATATAGGGTCTGCCGTTCTCGTCCTTAATCTCCTCAATTCTGCTACTTATCTCCTTTGCACGTGCATTGTCTGTATAGTGGATGCGGTCCCCCAGTGGATAACGCTTCTGCAAATCACTGATGCCGCCTGATACATTAGCAAGAAGCTCGAGCAACATCACAAGTACCAGAGCTGTTGTACCCAGCCTGACAAATACCTGCTTTTGGGGACGGACCGGACCGCTTGCACGCCGGCTTATTACAATCGCATACAGGCCCAGCAGGATCAATGTGGCTAGTACCCGCCATTTGCCCGCTCCCGTTTGATCCTGGTTCCACTCTCGCACCAAAACAAAAGCAAGAATTACCATGGCCATGCCCAATGCGGGACCTGCTCCTCGCCTGCGTATTTCAGGTAAGGCCTGATAAGCCATTACCAGAAGCAGGAGCACCAGCACAACGGCATAGCGATAGTCCAGCGAATTAGGATAATGGAAGCCATGCCAGGCAAAATCCAGAACGGCGCTGTAGAAACTGATAAAGAGGAAGCCGATCAATCCCGCGTGTGCAATCTTCGTTTTTCTGCTAATAGTTTTACTTAAGAAAAAGTAGGGCAAAAGCAGAAGTGGCAGCAAACCTACATAAATATTGGGTAAACCGGACATAACATTCGGTTCACGCAAGATTTCCAGCTGGCCCATATAGTCAAACATGCTGTCGGAGAAATTGCCCCAGCTCGGAAAGGTATCGCCCGCAGCGGAAGTGATGGAAAGGGCTCTGACAGTTGGCAGCAAAACTACCGCCGCCAACATAGCGGCAAGAATCGAGAGTCCGATTATCTGTCCCAGTTTACTAAAAAATACCTGCCAGGATGCTTTATTGATATAGCGGGCGAGGAGCAGTAGTGCGTAAAGAGCGATGAAGATACAGGCAAAAAATGCTGTGTAATAGTTAAACATCAGCATTAGAGCCAGACTGATCAGATACAGTTTTCGTTCACCATAGCGAACCAGGCGGATCAGCCCCAAAACTGCCAGCGGAAAAATAATCAGGGTATCAAGCCACATGATGTTCCAACTGTAAGCCAGAACGAAATTCGATAAGGCATAAAAGGAAGCAAAGAAGATGCCGGTGCGGTCCCTTTTGCGAAAACCGAAATTCAGAAGGCAGTGGAAGCTGCCGCCCATCAGACCTATCTTCACCAAAGTGATAAACAGAACCGCTTCTGATACATAAGCCCGGGGGAATATGAGCATGATCAGGTTGACGGGGCTGGCAAGATAGTAAGTGAACAGCGGGTAGAAGCTGGTGCCCAGTCCTCCCGACCAGGAGAAGAAAAGCGACTCGAAGGACCGCAGTTTGCGGCCATAGTCCACCAAAAAGGGGGCGTATTGATGATACAGATCAATCGTCAGCAGGTGGCGGTTTCCAAAAGGAAATAGGCCGTAGAAAGCATATGAGATATAAAAAACCAATAAGGGCAGAGCAAAGGCGATCAGGCTATCTCGCCTGAATGTCCGGCGTTGTTGCCTTTCAATCAGATTCATCAATAATCTCTACTTCTTCTATTTTCGTGCTCTGTGCAGCTCAACTGACTGATGATGCTTAATCTTTATCGTCTTCAGGGTCGTCCTCTGCATTTAATTCTTCTGCAGCAAGTTCGCTGCCTTCTTCATGGTGCACTTCCGGCTGCCAGTATTCGTCCTCTTCCTGCCAGTCAGACTTATCTTCACTCTTTGCTTCATATCTATCCAAAACTGCATTGGTGCTTTCACTATTACTGCGCTCCAAGGCTGTTGCAGCCATGTCTTCACCCGTTTCTGCAAACTCCAGAACATTAACAAGCAGGGTCTTACTCTGTTTGAGATATTCTCGATGTTTCAGACAAGCTTGTGCCAGCTCATCCAGCTCTTCTGACAATACCGCGATATCTCTCTTGGCCTTGCTCTCTTCTTCATTTCTGAGAGCACGACCCAAGAGAATCTCCTGGTCAATCCTAGCCCTGGCATCGTCGATCAGCCTCGCGCCTTCAAGTCTGGCTTCACGCAGAATAGCAGAAGCCTGATCCATGGTTTCCTGACGTTGCTCTTCCTCTGATTTCTGTTTTTGCAGATCTTCATTCTTTTCCTGCAATTCCTCTAAATCGTTTTGCAACTTCAGCAGTTCTTTCTGGTAATCCAGCTTCTCCTGATTTAAAGCTCTTACAGCTTTCTGTTCGCGTGCTTTGGCTTCCTGGGCTTCTTCTTCAACTGCCTGTAGCTCGCGCTGCAAGGCCTCTATTGTTGATTCCGCAATTCTCATTTCTTCATTTGTCGAACCCTCAGCCTGATAAGCTGTAGCAAATGACTTGTCCTGGGTCCCGAGCGAATCCAAAACATCCTGCGTGCCGAAATTGCTGATCACCCCGCGTTCCGCTTCCGCTACAGCATTTTCTGTCAAACCGCAGCATACTTGTCTGGCTTTATTAATTAAAGCCCTGATTTGCTCATAGACATCTTCTCGGTCGTATCCGCCGAAAGTCACTGTTTTAAGCTGTAAATCCTGAATATACTCCAGCATTTCTTCATCAAATTGCATTTCTACTGTTTTGCTCACCTCTGAGTCCCCCTTAGATATTTTCATTGTGCTTTTAAGATAATATCACTAAGGGTCATTATACCTAAAGCCGGCTACTAACAAAATGTTTGTTTGCAAGAAGCATGTGAGCAGTTGTTCACAGGGGATTAATATTTTAGTCGTATAATGAGTATTATCTATCATTCTTTATATTCTATTAATCGCCGATTCCATATCTCGGGAGGTCACATATGAAGGCAACTATTATTGGGGCAGGAAACACAGGCTTAGCTATGGCTGCTCATTTAGCCTTTGCAGGTAATAACGTCTACATTTATGACAACGATCCGGATACAGTCAACTTGCTGGAGGAAAGTAAATCTATCCGCTGTTCAGGCGTCCTCCAGGGCAGCATTTCCATCAGAGGGGCTACGGGAGATATCAGCCTTGCAGTAGAAGATAGCGACATGATAATTATTATGACGCCGGCCTTTGCCCATAAAGAGCTGGCTATACTTCTTGGCAAAAATCTGAAAAGAGAAATCCCCATTATCTTAAGCCCCGGAAGGACCTGCGGGGCAATTGAGTTTCAACACCATTTCAGCCTGCATAACAACACCCTGCAGCCGAGCATTTCTGAAACCCAAACCGTTATCCACACAGCCCGACGCTACACAGCTAACAGTGTCCATGTTATCGCAATTAAAGACTCGGTCTACCTGGCTACTTTAGAAGCAAGACAGAGTAAAGAAGTGCTGGCCGCTCTGCCCGAAGGCATCCGCGCCCACTTCAGTCCGGCAAAATCCATCATTCAAACTTCAGTCGGAAACACCGGTATGATCCTCCACTGTGCGCCGCTGCTGCTGAACAGTGGCTGGACCGAGAGTCCGAACTTTGGCTTCAAACACTATTGGGATGGCATTTCACCTCGGATCGCCGGATTTTTGGAAAAAATCGACCATGAGCGGGTTGAGGTTTCCAAAGCTCTGGGCTGTGAGCTTATCAGCACGACGGAATGGCTCCGTCGCAGCTATCATTCTGAAGGCAGCAATCTCTTTGAATGCATTCGAGACACACCGGCTTATGAAGCCATCGATGCTCCCGAAACACTGGATCACCGCTATATATTTGAGGATGTTCCCTGCGGTCTGGTTCCCCTGGAGGCTTTGGGCAGGCTCATGGATATTGATATGAAAAACACGGCTCTGACAATTGATCTCGCCTCTGCTCTGATGGAAGTAGATTTCCGTGAAACGGGTCGTAATCTGAAAGATTTTGACTTGAAGAGATTCTTTTCGACTTTACTGGAAAGGAGCAATAATGAGATCAGATAATTCCAAAGCTGTATACGCCTTCATCAAACCTGCAAACGATGCCCATACCCTTGGCATACAGTCAGCAACTTCACTTCTTAAGGCTTGCGGATATGATGTCATCCACGCCGGAGAGCGGCTTGAGCTTGCTCTCTCTCATATCAGCGAAGAAAGAGCCCGGGAAGAGATAATCGACTGGATCAGCCGTAACAAAATTAACAGGGTCGGAATAACCTATCGCCTGGACAAGGCTGATGCTCTGAGGATCTTCGGATATTTTGTAGAAGAATTAAAGAAGAAGCAAATGCTCTCGTCTCAGGGCGGACCTGTTGACGCACTTTTCTTCGGCGGTTTACCTGAGTCCTGCCGGATTGTCACAAAGGAGTTCGGCGATCTGGTCAGCTGCTTTCAGGGCGGAGAATCCGCACGGGACACCCTATTAGCGATGGGCGTTCCCGGCGAAAAGATTCCTGCTGATATGTTGGAAATAAGTCAATATGACAATGACCGCGAGGCTTTCTCCCGAGAGCTGATTGACAAAGGCGACTATCGGGATCTCAGAAGTCATTCCGCTGACAATTACCCCGGTTTTGGCAGCAGACAGGACACCCTTCTGAAACGCCTGCAGGCGGGCAGAGACGGCGCTTATGGCAAGAGGCCACTCATCCGTGCCCATGTCGGCCCATATTCTTCTGATCAAAAAAGAACTGAAGCAATCAGAGAGTGTGCTGACTGGGCAAAACAGTTGGCTGCCGGTGGCCTGCTCGACATTTTGTCTCTGGGGACCTCACAATTGTCGCAATCAAATTTTGGTGAAAACTGGCACGGCAAAATCAATGGCGGCGGTGTGCCGATCAATTCGCCTGATGAGTATATCAGGATATATGAGGCAGGAAGACCGCTCTTGCTTCGCACTTATGCCGGCACGAAAGACATCAGTGGACTGGCAAGCATGTATGAGGAAACTATCAACATCTGCTGGCACGCGATGTCACTTTGGTGGTTTAACCGACTTGACGGACGCGGTCCGTATGACCTTTACACCAGCCTGCAGGAACAGATTCTTGCCATCCGCTATATCGCAGGAACGGGTAAGCCCTTCGAAGCAAATGTCTCACATCATTTTTCTTTTCGCGGTGCTGACGATATAACTTACATTGTCTCTTCATTTTTGGCAGCAAAGTTGGTCAAAAAACTGGGAATTAAAGTTTTCATTCTGCAAAACATGCTGAACACACCTGCCAGTAGCTGGGGTGTCCAGGATCTGGCTAAGTCCAGAGCCATGCTGAAATTACTGCGTTCACTGGAGGACGAAAACTTCAGGGTTCTGCTACAGCCACGTGCCGGGCTGGAGTATTTCGTTGCCGACCTGCATCAGGCAAAAGTCCAGCTGGCGGCAGTCAGCTGCCTCATGGATGATATCCGGGCTCATGATAATTCGAGTCCCGAACTCATCCATGTCGTAAGCTATTCCGAGGCCTCCCATCTGGCAACACCGGACATAATTGATGAAAGCATCCGGATAACACTCCACACATTGAATGAGTACCGACGTGCGAAAAAAGCCGGGCTGGTCGACGATATGAGTAAAAATGAAGAAGTTGCCGAACGTGAACGCAAACTATACCGGGATTCAAAGCAGTTAATCGGCTTCCTGGAAAAGGCATATCCTGATCTATATAGTGCAGAGGGATTTTACAAAATCTTTGCTGCAGGCTTCCTGCCCACTCCTTATCTCTGGAAGGAGACAGAAGAATTCGCCCACGCTGTCAACTGGCGCAGTAAATCTCTCCATGGCGGTCAGCAACTGGTCAGCGATACTGATAGTGAAATATCTATGGATGAACGTCTGGAGCTGGCTGCTGCCAATATCAGGGATGCAGAAAAGCTTCTGAAAATGCGCCAGTAAGGAGATACATTGTCATGCTGGAAATAGAACTTAAGGCCCTTATCGATGCCGGGTCTTTTCAGAATCTGGAAGAAAAGATCCTCGCACATAACTTTTACTTTTCGCAGCTACTTGAAGAGAGCGATCATTACTTTAATGCTCCCGACCGCAATTTTGCAGAAAGTGACGAAGCCCTGCGAATCAGGGAACAGAGAACTGAGTTGTCAGTTCAGACCATGCTTACATATAAGGGTGCTAAGGTGGACCCGCTCTCAAATACACGTGTTGAAGTGGAAACAGAAATCAGCGATGCTGCCGGGATGCGCGAAATCCTGAAATTTCTGGGCTATAAATCAGTTCTGACTGTTAAAAAGAAAAGAAGAGAGTATCGGGGTACAGCTGAGTTTTCACAGATCAATATCTGCCTGGATGAACTTGCCGGACTCGGTAGTTTCATCGAGATCGAATACTGTGCGGAAAGTGATATCAGTCAAAAAGAGAGGGAAAGCATTCGCAACCGACTACTTTCCCTTCTGGATCTGCTTGGTATTTCCCGTTCCGGGCTTACACGGAAGTCTTATTTGGAACTGCTGATTGAGCAGGCTACATCATAGAAATCTTCCCAGGGAGTGTAAGGTATTTTGTTTTTTTCCAGAATACTGGCTAAAGTATCACGTGCAAAGACCTGATCCGATGCCAGAGCCATGCGATAATCGGTAATGTTGTCACCGACAGATATGGCCTTCCTGTACTCATACCGGTCCATGATAAGAGTTTTTTGCATCAGTTCGCCATCAGTCTCATAGGCTGACTCCAGCTTGATGAACTCACCGCTGAGATCTACATCTACACCATGAAAGGCAAGTATTTTGTCTTTATAGGGAGCCAGTTTTCTCTCAATATAGCTTTCCAGACCTCCTGAAATTACTACGACCGGAATACCCAGATCATTAGCTGTATCCAGCAGTTCTTCGAAGCCGGGGCGCAAGGCTACCTGATCAACATAATCAAGAATAGCGTCCATTTTATTAGACGGTATAATGCTGAAAGCCAGGTGCAGGGTGTCGGCCAAACTGCGCTCTCCTGCCCTCAATGCACTTTTTTCTTCTTCATAAACGGAAGGGTCGATGCATAGCTGCATCGATCCTTCCAAAGTTTCTTCGCTGGTAATAGTGCCGTCAAAATCTAAAAATAGAATCGTATCGTACATTGTCTTTACTTCAACAAATCAAAGTTCTTCAAAACATCAGGGTCCAGCATCTGGGCCATACGCAAGAGTTCTTCATGAGATTTGGCATACTCGATCAAGTCTATACCCTGGACTGCAGCATCTATGGCCTGACGCATTGACTTGGCACCTGCACAGCTGCCGTCAGGATGACCATGCACACCACCGCCTGCTGCCAGAATAAGATCTGTGCCGACTGCGTCCACCATGTTTTTCACCACCAGTTGGGTTGTCCCGCCGGAAGCGGCATACATCATAGGCTTGATGTGCCACCAGGGCTGGGTGAAGAACTTGAAGCTGCGGTAGAAAGTTTTAAAGGGGACTGGGAATTTTCCCCAGGGGTGACCGTTAATCTGAAAGTCGGCTCCCGCGAGGCGTGTTAGTTTTCCAATCACCAGCGGAGCTGAAATACCGGTATAGCTTGAACCCGCATAGGCTCCGACAAAGTCGACATGGGCGAGAATAGGTACATTAATATCCGGGTCCTCAGCCAGCATCTGCAGGGCTCCGTGGCCCGCCGTATATACGTTGAGCATCAGGCAGTTGGCGCCTTTGTCAATCGCACGCAGGGAATTATCTCTGAGCTTCTCAATGCGGTCTGTAATATTGACAGCATAGAGAGTGCGCTCACCGGTTTCTTCATAGACCTGTTTTTCCTTAGCCATGAATTTTGTTACGCGTTCTTCCAGGGGGCAGTAACTTTCATCTGCAGGCAGAAGCTCGTCATCCTTGATAATATCGACGCCTCCTTTTGCAGCCTGGTAGAAAATTTCTGCGCCTTCATCCGGGGTCCAGCCTATATTCGGTTTGATCATTGCATTCAAGAGGGGTCGGTCCTGGACTCCGAGCAGGTCTCTGAGTCCCTGCACGCCGAATTTAGGCCCTTGAAATTTATCGATATATTTTTTAGGAAAAGCAACGTCAATCCACTTCAACATGCCGGCAGCGGAAATGTTGCCGAAGACTGAAGTGAGCATCATTGGAATACTGTCGCCGAAGTTATCCATGGGGAAAGCAATCTGCACTATATACAAAGATGGCAGATCCTCAACCTTGTCAGCGCCCCAATCCGGAACTTCATAGATAGCCACTACCTTAGTGCCGAACTTTTTCAACTTGTCCAGCGAGTCTCCGCTAACCTTGATCCAGGTGCCCGTGGCTTGCTCACTGGCAACTGCCAGAGCCAGTTTTTCCATGTTTCTGGTCTCTGCCCGTATCTGGAAAGTCGCAATTACATAGTTCTCATCATAGGCTACTTCCGGAAAGGCATGCGTCAGGTTTTCTACATCCAATTTTTTTATCATAAATACCTCCTGTTTATTTCTCTACGTTGCTGAAGACTTCTTCGAAAGCTGTCAGGGTTTCAGCCAGTGTTTCATCATTGTCTGCCATGCTTGTATATATGCGGCTGCCGGCTAGGGTGATGACACCGTTAGCTGTTAAAGCTGCGCCGAATTCTTCCATGCTCTTTTTGCGTTCAGATATTTTGTTGATGATTTCAGGATCGCGTACAGACAGATACATGACGCCTGAAACCTCAAAATGAATAATAGAAGCTGTATTCCAAACCACAAAAGGCAGGTCGTATTTATCTATTAAAGACTGGAGGCCGGCACATAGTTTGTCGGCATTTTCACCGGCTTTGCGGGCTGCATCCTGCTCGACGATTTCCTTGATCGCATAGTAACCTGCTGCACAGCTGAGCGGGTTTGCAGTGAGTGTACCGCCGACATAGGCGCGCTGTTTGCCTGACTGGACACCTGCTGCCATGCAGCTCATGATGTCTTCGCGACCGCCGACTCCACCTGCCATGGGGAAACCGCCGGAAACAATTTTGCCCAGAACCGTCAAATCCGGTTTGACGCCGAAGAAACCTGCTGCTCCGCCCGGACCGATGCGGAAGGCTGTAACAACTTCATCAAAAATGAGCAGGGTATCAAACTCGTCGCACAATTCACGAGCCTGAGCACAATACTCAAAGGGCATCATACGAGTGCCACTTTCCGGACCGAAAGGTTCCATAATTACACAGGCGGTACCACCGTCTTTCTCATTTTCTTCCAAGACTTTACGCAAGGAGTTGATGTCGCCCGGGGCACATTCTGTGGTATTTGCTACGCTCTCTTCGGGAATCCCGTGCGCTTCAAATCTTTTGGTGTAGGGAATATGCAGAGAATAAACCAGCTGATCACTCCAGCCGTGATAAGCTCCGCCCATTTTGATAACCTTCTTTTTGCCGGTAAAAGTACGGGCTACACGTATGGCTGCCATGCAAGCCTCCGTGCCGCTACCGAAGCAG
>JAAYEX010000311.1 GCA_012728535.1 Clostridiaceae bacterium
AACCTTTGACAGCGCCGCTGGACAAGCCGGAGACGAGTTCTTTCTGCAATGCGATGAATAAGATAACTATGGGTATGGCTGTCAGCAGTCCTCCGGCAGCGAAGGCCGGCTGCTGCATATTGTATTGGTCATTGATTAAAGTGTGCAGGCCTGTGGCCAGTGTGTAGCTCTTCGGATCGTTCAGCAGGATGCTGGGCATCATGTAGTCCAGGAAGGGCCCGATAAAGGACCAGAGGGCAATAATGGCCAGCATGGGCCGCGCTATGGGCATGATGATCAGTCGGTAAACCTGAAGGTTACCACAACCGTCGATGCGGGCAGCGTCGTCCAGTTCCGTAGACACTCCGTCGATGTAGCCTTTGAGGATAAAGGTGTTGGATGCGATGCCGCCGCCGGCGTAGATCAGGATCAGGAAGAGCTGGCGGGTGAAGCCTGGTATAACAGCGGCTACGATCGAGTGCAGGGTATAAAAGGCCGTGATACCGGCGAAGGTCGGCACGGTCTGCAGGAGCATGATCGTCATCAGTGACGCCTTTCCGCCGCTGAAACGGAAACGCGAGTAGGCGTATCCGGTGAAGGATACGATCAGCAGGGTAAGGATGGCCGTGGCTACGGCGACGACGATGGTGTTTGTCACCCAGTTCCAGAAATAGGTCTCGTTGAAGAGGTAGGTGAAATGTTTGAGCGAAAACTTGTATTCACCGCCGATACTGATATAGGAGCCCTGGTTGCCGTTAAAGCTTGAAATCACTATCTGAGCCAGGGGCCAGAGGATGACAAAGGCCCAGAAGATCAGCAGGATGTAGCTTATTACCAGGCTGATAAGTTTGGCAGTTGTCAGCGGTTGGCGGTCGGATAAGTAGAGAGCATCGTTCTTCGTCTTTTTTCTGCTCATAATTTCTCCTCCTTAAATGACTTGGTGCGGCTGAAACCGATCCAGGTCACAAACATGATGAACATTGAGACGACTACCGTGATGGCGGAGCCAATGCCCTGATACTGGTTTTGAATCGTCAGCTTGTAGATGTAGGAAATCAGGATGTCGGTTGTTCCTGCCATATTGCCGTACTTGCTCGGTTCAAAGGGTCCGCCGCCGTTGAAGAGGTAGATGATGGAGAAGTTATTGAAGTTAAAGGTGTACTGGCCGATCATCAGGGGCGCTGTTTGATAGAGCAGGAGGGGGATAGTGATATGGCGGGTCTGCTGGAAGCCGGTTGCTCCGTCGATTTCTGCAGCCTCGTAGAGGTCCTTGGAAATACCCTGGAGGATGCCGGTACTTAAGAGGAAAATGTAAGAACTTCCCAACCAGCCCTGGAGTATGATCAGAACGATCCGCGTCCCCCAACTGGTATATTTTATGTTGAGCATGTCAGCCGGCTTTGTGTTTCCCAGGAGGTTGTTCAGGGCTATGGTCAGTGGTCCCTGGGGTGAAAACAGGATGGAAAAGAACATGATCGTGATAAAAGCCGGCACTGCCCAGGGCAGGAGGTAGGTTGTGCGGAAAAAGCGCTTGCCCAGGACTCTGTCCTGGTTGACCAGGAGGGCCAGGGTGAAACCGATGAAGATGGCCAGGGAGGTTGCCAGCAGGGTCCAGACTATGGTCCAGCCTGTGATGAGCCAGAAGGGTCCTCCGGCTATTCCTTGTCCTGCCACGATCTGCTTGAAGTTGACCAGACC
>JAAYEX010000268.1 GCA_012728535.1 Clostridiaceae bacterium
CATCAATTCCGGGCAGTTCCACAGTAACAGCAAAGGATGTAATGACAGTGGCCCCTGATGTTGTATCACATATAAATGGTGGACCTACTGCTGTCGCCCTTTATGATATCGACCACCTCATGGATGACTCCGATTTCACTCTGGAAATCGTTCAGTGCGGTAATCCCAAAATAGCTGACTATGTTTTACGCAGAGCAAAAGAAAAGGGTATGCTGGACCGCATTATTTTTGGCAATGATGCACCTTCCGGTACCGGTGTGATTCCTCTGGGAATTTTACGCAATATCTCTTTTGCCGCTTCCATCTCGGACATTGATCCTGCAGATGCTATTTGTATGGCGACGGGAAATACAGCCAGAACCTACGGACTCAACACGGGTATTATTGAGCCGGGCAGGGAAGCTGATTTGCTGATTATTGATGCACCAATGGGCTCGGTTGCCGACACGGCATTTGATGCTTTGGCCGCAGGAGATATACCGGGTCTGACATACGTTCTTATTGACGGCGAGGTCAAGGTCAAGAAGAGTCGTAATACTCCACCATCAAAAAAGGCAACAAAAGAAATTTAATTATGCATTTAGCAAAGGAGAAATAATTGCATGATCATTGTAGATAAAGATAAATGTACAGGTTGTATTATTTGCACCAGGAATTGCCCTATTGATGCCATCGGGGTCATCGATAAAATAGCGGTAGTCAGAGACAATTGTGTTGAATGCGGAATCTGTACACGTGTCTGTCCTTTCGACGCGATCCACAAGACACCTGAACTCAGAGACAATATCAGTATCTGTCATTCCTGCTCGGTTCAATGCCGCATACCTGAAGGCTATACCGGAGCATGTCTTCGCTACTTTAATTCTGACGGCACCTTGATCAGAGTCCGTGATCTTGTGACTGAAGGCAAGGAACAGATTGAAGTAGATCCAAAAATTAAACACCCGATTATTACTGCAGTCGGAGCCGGAACCAATTATCCCTGTTCTCTTCCTGCACCCTACATTGTTTCTGAAAAACGGGATGACGTGGATGTAGTTACTGTAGTAACCGAGGCACCCCTCAGCTACAGCGGCGTAACAGTCAAACTCGATACCAATACTTATATAGGAGAAGAAGGAGACAAGATTTACCGTGAGGGCAAACATATCGGTATGGTAAATACCGAAGAGTATGGTTCCAAGATGCTGACTATCGGCGGAGCAAACCGCCTGACCGGAGATGGTGGCTTTGTAACTGCCAGAACCATTGTCGAATTAGCTAACGGAGAAGAAGTTGAAGTTAGAGTAAATAAGAAGATTAAAGTCAGAATGCAGGTTGGCAAGGCTCCCATTATTGACGGAGTCCAGGAAAAAAGGATGCGCATCGGCTGCGGCAGTGCGACCGTCGGCCTTCTTGCACAGCTGATGAAAGACTCTGTGGATGAATGCATAGTGATCGACCACCATGTCATTGGTCTTCTTACCGAGCACTTTGCAGGTGCAGCAGTGGGTCTCAGCTGGAGCGGTGTCATTCCTAATGCGACCAAGAGTACTGTAGGACGCTACTTCGGCAAGCACGGCGAAGGAATTGGCGGCACTACCCTTGAAACCCCCAGAGATGCTATAGCCAGCATAGATATGAGCATAGCTGAAGCCGGCAAGATTATTCTGGTTACCAATACTACAGGTGAAATCTATGCCTGCTTTGAGATTTTGCCGGACGGCGGCGTTAAAGAAGTACCGATGACTGAAGGCGCTATGACAGTAGTTAAGGCCATTCAGGACAACTGTGAACCTTCCATGACTTCAATCATGTATACCGGAGGAACCGGTGGCAGCGCCCGCGGCGGTGTCGGCAGAAAACCTCTGGCACTGACCAGGGCAGTCCATGAAGGCAGAGCCAACCTGACCATCGCCGGAGCAACCCCTTACATTCTCCCCGGAGGCGGTATTAACTTCATGGTGGATGTATCTAAGATGGTTGATAAATCATTGACATATGTACCGACGCCGGCGACAGTGGCTCCGGTCGAATACACAATGACTTTGGAAGATTACAGAGATATCGGCGGCCATATAGACCAGGTCATACCGGCTTCTGAAGTCAAGAAATAGTGCCGGTTACCTTTTCGGCGCTTTGGGGAAAGCATGGATTTGAACGCTAGAAGAACAGCTATTCAAATTATTAAAGAAGGGCAGATCTTACTGGAGCATGGTCCGGTGACCATGGTGCTCATGGCCTACAAAGGCGAAGAGCCTTTAACAAAGCTCTGTGAAGAGGCGGCTGCAGTTGTGGAAAGTGCTCTGGAGGAGATAGCTGCTTCTCTGACTTACCTGCGTTTAGCCCCCGGAGAAATACCCGAAGGAGTGTTGACCGGTCTGGCATTGAAGATGAAAGAGGCGGTATCAGCCAGCAGAGATCCCCAACTAACCCCTATGGCTGCCGTTGCCGGAGCGATAGCCCAGGAAACAGCAGACTGGTTATATGAGCAGGGCGCAAGCCGGGTCATTATCAATAATGGTGGTGATATCGCTTTGCGCCTTTCTGCCGGCGAAGTTGCCAGGCTGGGAATTATTTCCGACCTTGACTCAGGTGCAGTTGATCGGATCATGACAATCACTGCGGAATCAGGAATTGGCGGAATTGCTACCAGTGGCCTGGGTGGACGTGGTTTTACCCGCGGAATTGCAAACGCACTGACTGTCTTTTCACCGGATGCCTTGCTTGCAGATGCTTTGGCCACTCAGCTGGCTAATCAGACTTATGTGGAGTCGGAAAAAGTAAGCACTGTAAAGGCGGGGGAAATTGATCCTTTCAGCGACATAGCCGAATTGGATGTGGTTGTTGAAGTTGGACATCTTTCTGATGAAGAATTGGATCGTTCAATACTTCAGCTAAAGCGTGAAGCTGAAAAACATTACTCAAACAATCTATTGTATGGTGTGATAGCGAATATTCAGGGAAAACGTTTTTCATATCCGGAAGACTTTGCAGAAGCTAACAATTTAAGTGAAAGAAATTAATAGATAAAAAAGGAGAAGTATTATGGAACTCGAAATACGTAAGATCATTACGACTATTGAAGAAATCCGTTTCGAAGGTTTCAAGGAGCTGGAAAAACCCATCAAGAGGGTTGCGGTTTCAGCTGTAATTAAGAACCCCTTTGCGGGAAGCTATGTTGAAGATCTCTCTCCGCTGATGGATGTCGGCGAATACCTCGGCAGCTATCTGTCTGAAATGGCCATCAAGCATTTGGACGGCCCTGTTCACAGCTATGGCAAAGCTGCCATCATCGGGGTTGACGGAGAGCTCGAACATGGAGCTGCTATCTTGCACCCGAAACTCGGCAAACCCATGCGTGAAGTCATTGGTGGCGGAAAAGCGATTATTCCTTCTGCCAAAAAAGCCGGCGGCCCGGGCACATGCTTAGACGTTCCCCTGCATTATAAAGATGCAGCTTTTGTCAGAACCCATTATGACGCCATGGAAGTAAGAGTTCATGATGCTCCCCATGCTGATGAGATCGTTGTAACTTTAGCTTTCACAGACGGTGGCAGACCACATCCGAGAA
>JAAYEX010000269.1 GCA_012728535.1 Clostridiaceae bacterium
AGATATTGAGGAAGATGAAGAAGCCGTTGCGCCTTTGTGCAATGAGTATTCCCAACTATAGGAAGTAGCTCCGGGTAGGCTATAATAAGAAAAGAAATTATCTTGTTATATGGAAAACAGTATTAGATCAGTATTGTAAAGTACTTGCTGATTTAAAACTGAGGAGTGAAGATATGAGTGTCTTTGGCCATTTGTCCTTGCAGGAGCGACCCGCGCTTTTACGCTTCTGTGGCTATACAGCTACAGAAGCGGAAGCAGATATAGTTGTTTTTGGTGCTCCTTTTGACTCAAGCAGCTCATTTCGTCCCGGTTCACGTTTCGCACCGGCAGAAATGCGACGTGATTCTTGGGGATTGGAAAGCTGGAGCCCTGAGTTGAAACGTGATTTGGAAGATCATAAGGTGCATGATGCCGGCGATCTGGAATTACCTTTCGGCTCGACGGAAGAGGCACTTCGCCTTGTGCGTCAAAGCTGTTCAGCCATTACGAAGGCCGGTAAAACACCGGTTATGATTGGTGGTGAGCATACATTATCTCTGGGAGCTGTTGAAGCTCTCTTGGAATACTATCCTGATGTACATTTGCTGCATTTTGATGCGCACACGGACTTGCGGACAGATTATCTCGGAGTCCGGAATTCACATGCTTCAGTAATCAGGCGCATCTACGAATTACTGGGTGACAAACGCATTCATTCTCTGGGGATCCGTTCGGGTCTGGCTGAAGAATTCGCTTTTGCCGAAGAAAAACTTGACTTTCATCCCTTTGATTTAAGTGGAATTGAGGACGCAGTGAAAAAGATAGGAACTGCGCCACTTTATATTTCTCTGGATCTGGATGTACTTGATCCTTCAGTATTTTCCGGGACCGGGACTGCAGAGCCGGGTGGTGTCACATATAAGGAAATGGCAGCAGCTCTCTACCGGCTGGAGGCTTTGAATATAGTCGGATGTGACATTATGGAGTTGGCCCCTTCGCTCGACCCTTCCGGAGCCTCTACTGCTGTAGCTGTTAAACTGTTGCGGGAGATGATTCTCTTGCTCTAGGTTTTTTTAACATGTGTAAGGGGAATAAGCAGATCGTTTTCGTTCGACATGACTTCGGCTTTTTGCATTAGAATATATATAACTGACTTCTTTGAGAATAAAGCTTAACAAACTAGAAGACTTAGGAGGATTTTTGATGAGTAGAGCAATGATTATCGGTGCCGGCGGTGTAGCCCGGGTTTGTGCGTACAAATGTGTTGAGAACAGTGACGTTTTTAGCCATTTGATGATAGCCAGCAGGACCAAGTCTAAATGCGACCAGCTCAAAGCTGAGTTGGACGGACGCGGAACTGAGATTGAAACGGCTCAGGTTGATGCGGATAATGTCCCGGAACTGGTTGAACTGATTAATCAATATAAACCGGAGCTGGTGATAAATCTGGCCCTGCCTTATCAGGATCTGACGATTATGGATGCCTGTCTGGAGACGGGTGTAAATTATTTGGACACTGCTAACTATGAACCGCTCGATACAGCTAAGTTTGAGTACAAATGGCAATGGGCCTACCGTGATCGCTTTAGAGAGGCCGGGCTCACAGCTATTTTAGGATCAGGCTTTGATCCCGGTGTAACCGGAGTTTATTCAGCCTATGCTCTAAAGCACGAGTTTGACGAGATTCATGAGATCGACATTTTGGATTGCAATGGTGGAGATCACGGCTATCCTTTCGCGACAAATTTTAATCCCGAGATTAATATTCGTGAAGTAACGGCTAACGGACGTTATTGGGAAAACGGTGAGTTTATCGAGACGGAACCGCTGGAAATTAAACGCAGTTACTATTTTGAAGAAGTGGGCGAGCGTGACATGTACCTGCTTTATCATGAAGAACTGGAGTCCCTGGCTGAAAATATTACGGGCATTAAGAGAATGCGCTTCTTTATGACTTTCGGTGAAAGCTATCTGACACATCTTAGATGTCTGGAGAATGTCGGCATGACTTCAATTGAGCCTATCGACTTCGAAGGTCAGCAGATCGTTCCGCTTCAATTTCTGAAGGCCGTCTTGCCTGATCCAGCATCATTAGGTCCGCGGACACATGGCAAAACCAACATCAGCTGTATTTTCCAGGGTGTGAAAGACGGCAAAGAGAAGGTATACCGTCTCTATAATATTTCAGACCATCAGGAAGCTTATAAGGAAACAGGTGCCCAGGCTGTATCATACACAACAGGAGTGCCCGCTATGATCGGTGCATCTCTGGTTTTACAGGGGCAATGGCGTAAGCCCGGTGTCTTTAATGTTGAAGAGCTCGATCCGGACCCATTCATGGAAGCAATGAATAAGTTCGGCCTGCCTTATGTTGAAGACCGGAATCCGACTTTAGTTCCTTAAAGCAGTACTGAATTCCCGGAAGAATTGTTTTTGCGGGCCGGGAGCTATTCCTGGCCCGATTTTATGAAAAAATAACAAATGAACTACAGGTAGAAGAATGAAAGCAAACAATGTAATCCCGTATGGACATGATGATGATATCCTCGATCCGCGCAAACTGTTCAAAGAACTGAACCGGCCGGCAGCTGCTGACTTGCCCTTGTTTGATGTTCCCACGCCTTATTATTTGATTGATTTGCGCGCACTAGAAGATAACTTGCGTCTCTTAAGCGCAATCATGGATGCAGCTGATTGCAAGATTTTACTGGCGCAGAAGGCTTTTTCCTGTTATCCACTCTATCCGCTGATTGGTGAATATCTTAGCGGGACTGCCGCCTCAGGTCTTCATGAAGCTATTCTTGGCCGTGAAGAAATGGGTGAGGACAGCGAAGTGCACGTTTATTCACCTGCTTTCAAAGACTCTGAATTTGAAAAGTTGTTGGGAGTTGCGGACAAGATTATTTTTAACAGCTTCGGGCAGTGGAACAAATACCGCGACCGTCTGTTGGAGCACAATCTCTGCGGAGACAGGCAAGTCTCCCCGGGCCTGCGGATCAATCCGGGATATTCAGAGGTTGAGCATGAAATATATAATCCTGCAGCACCTAGCTCACGTTTGGGTATTTCAGCCGAGCAGTTTAAGGCCAGTATGAAAGACGGACTACTTGAAGGTATTGAAGGCATCCACTTTCACTCACTCTGTGAACAAAATGCCGATGCTCTGGTCAATACACTGGACGCGATTGAAGAAAACTTCGGCGCTCTCCCAAAAGGTCTGCAATGGGTTAACCTCGGGGGCGGACATCATATAACGCGAGCGGATTAAGATGTCAAAAGTTTGCTCACCAGCATAAAGCGAGTGCAGGAGGCGACCGGGGCTGAGGTTTTCCTTGAGCCCGGTGAAGCGATCGCCCTGGATGCAGGCTTCTTGATTGCAGAAGTGCTGGACCTGGTTAAAAACGTTAAGACTACCGCTATTTTAGATACATCAGCCGCCTGTCACATGCCTGACGTTCTGGAAATGCCTTATACGCCGAAGTGTTTCCTCGCACAGGAGATGAGTCGCAGCGGCGCTTTTCGCAGACATGAGGCTGCAGCTGCCGGTGAACTTCCTTACGAAATACGTTTTGCGGGACCAACTTGTCTGGCGGGAGATATTATCGGTGATTATTCTTTTGCCGTGCCCCCGCTGCCAGGTGACAGAATAGTCTTTCTGGATATGGCTATTTATACCATGGTAAAGAACAATACATTTAATGGCATGCCTCTGCCGGCGATCGGAGTGTATCCTGAAGATAAATCACTAAGGACACTGAAGAATTTTTCCTATGAAGATTTCAAAGGCAGATTAGGCTAAGGAGTTTATCTTCGGATGCGAATTCGTAATGTTAGTTTAACTGAAGGCAGTATTTGGAAGCAATTATTGATATTTGCCATGCCTCTGATGCTGAGCAACTTCTTGCAGCAGCTCTACAATACTGCAGACCTCCTGATCGTCGGCAGATTTGCCGGCACTCAGGCTCAGGCTGCTGTAGGTGCGACCGGAGCCCTTGCCAATATGCTGGTGGGTTTTTTTGTCGGTCTGGCTACCGGTTGTGCTGTTGTGGTGGCGCAAATGTACGGAGCAGAAGATGATGACGGGCTCTACCGCATGGTGCATTCAGCGATGTCGATTGCTCTGGTTTCAGGCTTGGTTTTATCCATCGGGGGCTTCCTTTTTTCCACACCTCTTTTGCGTGCGATGGATACACCTTCGGATATTTTGCCGGAAGCAAGCAGCTATTTGAAAATATTCTTTATCGGTTCCATCCCTTCATTGCTTTATAACATGGGTGCGGGAATCCTCCGCTCGGTAGGTGACTCTAAAAGGCCGTTTTATTTCCTTGCGGTTAGTTCAATAACTAATATTCTACTTGACTTGCTTTTTGTCGGGGCCTTTAAATGGGGGGTACAGGGAGCTGCCTGGGCAACTATTATTTCTCAGGTTTTGGCAGCTGTTCTGGTCCTGCTCAGTTTAAGCAGAACCACAGGCAGCTACCGGCTCTATCTGCGCGATATCGCCTTTCATGGTCCTGTCGGTATGCGCGCACTAAAGATTGGTGTGCCTGCCGGCTTTCAGAGTGTTCTGATATCCGGATCCAATGTAATCATTCAAACAGCTGTTAACGGCTTCGGTACCTTAGCTGTGGCAGGATTTGCCTCAGCCGGACGTATTGACGGTTTTGTCTGGGTGTCTTTGAATGCTATAGCCTTGGCGATGATGACATTCATGGGACAGAATGTGGGAGCAGGTCAGATTGAAAGAGCAAGAAAGGGTCTGCGTCAGGCAGTCATTCTGGTCATAATGATCTCCGGAGGTATCGGCGCATTTATTCTTATCTTATCAAAGCCACTGGCTGCACTGTTCAACCCGGATCCGCAAGTTAACCAATACACAAGACAAGTGATGTTATATATTTTAAGTATTTATTGGCTCTTCGGAATCAACGAAGTGTTTGGAGGAGCCCTTAGGGGAGTAGGCCGCTCAGTAGTCCCGATGATGGTGACTCTGATCTGCATGTCGGGTTTCCGTGTGCTTTGGGTTTATGGCATACTGCCTTTTAAACACACATTTGATTTCATGCTCTTAGCTTATCCGTTGTCATGGATCATTACCTTTCTCGCTTATATCATATATATGAAGAAGGTGGAATGGATGCCGGTGGCGGAGAAGATTGAAGGATATGAAGAGACGTAGAATATAAAAGCCGATGTTTAAAGGAGTAGTTTACATATGGAAAGACAAGAAGATATATCTGTTTTAAAAAAAGAATATCGCGATAAGGGAAAGCAAGTGCGGGCAGCCCTGTCCGCTGAAGAACGTGCTGAAAAGTCTAAAGCGATTGAGCGTCGGCTCTTTCAGTGGGAGCCCTTTATGATTGCAGAAAATGCCAGTGTTTTTATGAGCTTCCGCGATGAAGTGGAAACACGTCATTTGATTGATATGATGCGGGTTATGGGCAAGCGCGTCTATGTTCCTATTGTCGATAAAGAAAGTAACGATTTGCTCCTGTCACTTTTTCATAATTATGATGAACTGGTAGAGTCTGATTTCGGCATTCTCGAACCGCGTATAAACCCTTCCCGTATTAAAGAAGTGGAAGTGTTGGACTTTATTCTGGTTCCGGGGCTTTTGTTCAGCCGGGATGGATATCGTATAGGTTTTGGCGGTGGTTATTATGATCGTTTATTGTCAAAGTTAAGCCCTGATGTACCACGGGTCGGTATCTGCTTCGAAGAACAGCTAGTTGACTTCGTTCCGTCTGAAACATATGACCAAGCCTTGGACGCAGTTGTTACAGACCGTAATATTTATTTGTTCAAAGAGTTTTAAAAGCAAACTTGAGAATATTTATTTTCCTGTAGTGAAAGGAGAATATTATGGAAGATAGAGAATACATTAAAAGCGAATTAAACAAACGTTTGGAAGCATTTCGTTTTTTTGAGTTAAAAAACAGAAAGGAAACCGGTGACCGTTTCCTCTTACCCTGGATATACTCGCATATGTTTGGTGTCGGCAGGCAAAGTCGCAGCAACAGCATGCGAGCAGCGAAAGAGCTTAATTTGTTTTTCAATCAAAAAGAATTGCTTGAAATTGAGCAGGATGCCGGAGATATCTGGATAGAATTGATTGATAAACACCTGCGAGATTCTGCACTGATGTATTTGAAAATCAGCAAGTCTGACCCAAATTTTGGCCGCAAATTCCTGGGGCTGATACGCATGACTGATGATGAGAAGGATAATAAAATCTATAAAGATGTCTACGATGGAATGATTACTTTGTTGTTTGGCTTGCCGAATTTTCCTTATCGTGATCTGATGGTAAGAGCACTTGACGAGTCTTACCTGACTGTTTATCCAGAACAACAAGACGAGG
>JAAYEX010000270.1 GCA_012728535.1 Clostridiaceae bacterium
GGATATTTTGCATGATATCGCGATAAGAGATCTAAAAGTGTCAGAAGATGTGGACCCCTTGATGACACTTTGTTTTATGGCGCTTCCTGTTATACCGGAGCTTAAAATCACGGATAAGGGACTCTTTGATGTTGTTAAGTTTGAATTTATAGATATCGAAGCATAGCTAAAAAAGCAAGATTATCAAAAATAAAGGGGCTGTTTTTGGCAGCCCCTTACTTTTGACAAATATAATTAATCTTCAGTCGCCAGTTTGCGGAAGGCATTACGGTAAATGCAAGTTGCAGCCATTAACTTCTCGACTGAGATCCATTCATCTGCCTGATGAGCGACATCTTCATCACCAGGGAAAGCAGGTCCATAGGCACAGATATTCGGGATTGAGCGGGCATAGGTTCCACCGCCGATTGCTACTGCGCGTCCTTCAGTGCCTGTGCCTTCGTTGTAGACATCCATCAGCGTAGAGATAAGAGGAGAATCTTTGGGCAAGTATAAAGGATCCATATGGTCCTGAACAATTAGAGAGATGCCTTCCTTATCCAGTGAGTCTTTCAGCTCCTCAAGGGCGGTATCAAAATCAAAGCTGACCGGATAACGAAGGGCAACCACCAATTCAGCCCTTTCATCAGTAATATTCAGGAGACCGGCATTCACAGTCGTGTTGCCGCTTTCGTCTTCAAAAGCCAGGCCAAGAGCCTTGCCGTCATATTCTGCAAAATATTTGTTGTAGAAACTAAGGAAACTGTCTTCATGTCCGGAGTCGAGTAGGGAATCGACTGCCACATTAATAGCGTTGATGCCAAGATCCGGGCTACTGCCGTGAGCAGTAACGCCATCAAAGTTCTCCGAAGATCCATCCCTCAGTTCGATCTTGATGCTGCTGGGTACCATATTGACTGCACTACCGGCTTTTGCAGTTGCGATCCGATCGTCCTCTGATCTTGGTATCGTAAAACGCAAACGTGCAATACCTTTTTCGGCATAGATAGCAGGGAAGTCAGCATCGGAAGTAAAGCCCATCTGTGGGATTTCTTCATGTTTTACGTAGTGGTCCATACAGGCACTTCCTGATTCTTCATCAAGACCTACTATGATACGTATGCGTTTGTCGGGGCTGTAATCCTGATCATCCATCAGGGCTTTTGCAGCATACAAAGCAGACAGGGCCGGGCCTTTGTCGTCACTTACACCACGGGCGATAAGTTTTCCATCTTCATGGCGCAACTCCCAGGGGTCAGCTGTCCATCCGTCACCGGCGGGGACGACGTCTAAATGACATACGCAAGCGACCATTTCAGCAGCATCTTCAGGGCCATACTCTGCATAGCCGGCCATATTATCAATATTTTTTGTACGAAAGCCCAAAGCTTCAGCCTGACCAAGAAAAACATCCAAAGCCTCAACTGTGGCTCTGCCGAAAGGTGCATCTTCTTCCTCTGTGCCTTTAACGGACGGGACAGCGCAAAGAGCAGTCAGATCGCGAATAAGCCCTTCGGTATATCCGCTCATTTCAGCAGCAAGCGCGGTCAGCTTCTCAGGATCAGTCAGCAGATCATCTTCTTCAGCCGGCCCGTAAGCTAAAAGGTCTTCACCCTCACCATCACGCTTCAGTATCAGAAATTCCTCACTGTCATCCTTATCAGCCATAAAGCCGGCAGTATAATCAATACCCTTTTTATCCAGGCAGTCAGGATGGGCATAAGCATATAGACCTACATATAAAATCTCGGTTTCTGCAGGCTGACCGCAAATAATACAATTCTGGGGATTGAGCTCGTATTCCTCCAGTTTTTGTGTCAACTGAGTGAGAAAACGTTCTATCTGTTTGGCTGTGGAATTAAAGAGAGTATCCTTGGCGCGCAAAAGAAGAAAGTTATCTGTCATTTCATAATCCACAAGCTTCAAAGAAAAGTGGCCTTCTTCAATATATTGGGAAAAATCCAGAAGATCTTCCGGAGAGATGCCTGCCAGAGGTAAAAAATAACTGCTGAGGGCATCTTGAGTCATAGCTGTGAAACAGTATCCGTTAAACTTTCCAAATACAAATTTCTCATCATCTTCAGCGTGCCAGTCATGAGCTGCCGCGAATTTAAGTAAGGCATTAGATATCATATGTTACTCCTGCTATAATTAGTTTTACGTCAACACATGCTTAATTGACGCTCTATCCAGCTATAATCGCTGCTGGAATTAGTCTACCATATTTGCATTAAAACAAATTCTATGATATGTTTATCAGCGGAAAAACACACAGTGCGCGCTTCCTGTTGCTTATTATTAATTGCTTTAGATTGCGGCGTGCTGGAGGTAAAAACAGGAGGAAAATTTAATGTCTGTAGTTAGCATGAAACAATTGCTTGAAAGTGGTGTCCATTTTGGCCACCAAACACGTCGTTGGAATCCCAAAATGGCTCCGTATATTTTCACAGAGCGCAACGGGATTTACATCATTGATTTACAACAAACACTGAGAAAAGTTGAAGTAGCACATCAGTTTGTTCGTGAGGTTGCTGCACGTGGTGGCAAGGTTCTTTTTGTCGGCACAAAAAAGCAGGCACAGGACTCTATTCAGGAAGAAGCAGAACGCTGTGGCATGTATTACGTGAGTAACCGCTGGCTGGGTGGTACTTTAACCAACTTCCAGACCATCAGAAAGCGCATTGATCGTTTGCACGAATTGCGTGAAATGGATGAAAGTGACTCATGGTCAGTTTTGCCCAAAAAGGAAGTTGCCGATTTAAGACTTGAGCTGAGCAAACTGGAAAAGAACCTCGGTGGTGTGGCGGAGATGACTGACTTGCCATCTTGTCTCTTCATCGTAGACACAAATAAAGAACACATCGCTGTGGCGGAAGCCAAGCGCCTGAATATTCCTATCGTAGCCATAGTTGATACAAACTGCGATCCTGAACCGATAGACCTGGTTATCCCGGGCAATGATGATGCCATCCGTGCGGTTAAGTTGATTACCGGCATCATGGCAGACGCAGTGATTGAAGGCCGTGAAGGAATGGACGCCGTCTCTGAACAGATCGCAGCTGCAGCCAAAGTATCAAGAGAAGCTGAAGCTGATGAAGCTTATGCAGACGAATATGATGATGAAGATTAGTTAAAGAAGAGCTATTAGAATAAGCGTGATTGTTTATCAAAGTTGAAGGTGGATAATATGAACATAACTGCACAAATGGTAAAAGAGTTGAGAGAGATGACCGGCGCCCCCATGATGGACTGTAAAAAGGCCCTGAGCGCAACTAACGGCGACATGGATGCTGCTGTTAAATGGCTGCGTGAACAAGGTATCGCCAGTGCTGAGAAAAAAGCAGGACGCATTACAGCAGAAGGTATCGTGGATTCTTATATTCATGGAGAGGGACGCATAGGCGTCTTGATTGAAGTAAATATCGAAACAGACTTTGCTGCAAGGAATGAAGAATTCCGTAAGTTGGTGAAAGACCTCGCTATGCAGATAGCTGCAATGAGCCCCCGATATGTCAGAAGGGAAGAAGTTCCTCAGGACGTTATCAATCAGGAGATCGAAATCGCTAAAGAGACTGCCCGTAAGGAAGGTAAGCCTGAGCAAATCATTGAGAAGATTGCTGAAGGCAAGCTGGAAAGATACTATGCAGATTTCTGCTTGCTCGAGCAGGCTTTTATCCGTGATGACTCCAAGACCGTTGACGAAGTCGTCAAAGAGTTGATCTCCATCATAGGAGAGAATATCAGCGTACGTCGCTTTGCCCGTTTTGAGATGGGTGAGGGTCTCGAAAAGAGAGACTGCTGTGACTTTGCCGATGAGGTAGCAGCTCAGCTGAAGTAAAAATATGACTTAAGAAAGAAGGTTCATATGAGCCTTCTTTTTTTATACTTAAAAATGAATCCGCGAGGTGAGTATTATGGCAAATTACCAACGTATACTACTTAAAATATCCGGCGAGTTTTTGGCCGGTGAAAAAGAGAGTGGCATCGATAATGAGACTTTAATAAAAATCAGTGAAGTTGTAGCTAAGCTAAGCAATGAAGGGTACGAGATGGCAATTGTCGTCGGCGGTGGTAATTTTTGGCGTGGGCGTGATTACAAAGATATGGATCGTGTGACAGCCGATCAAATCGGAATGCTGGGAACGACCATGAATGCTCTGGCCCTGTCTGATGCGTTGGAGCAAAGAAGTGTTGTTACCCGTGTTATGAATGCGGTAGAAATGCCGAAAATAAGTGAATCCTTCATACGTAAACGTGCTGTTCGTCATCTGGAAAAGAAACGTGTTGTGATTTTCGCGGGCGGTACGGGAAATCCATTTTTTACTACAGATTCCGCAGCTGCATTACGTGCTTCAGAAATCAACGCTGATGTGATTTTGAAAGCGACCCTTGTTAACGGGGTTTACGATAAGGATCCTAAGATTTATTCTGATGCAAAAATGTATACAAAACTCACTTACAGTCAGGTGCTGAGTGAGGAATTAAATGTGATTGACGCAACTGCGGCAGCTCTTTGCCGGGACAACAATATGAAACTGATTGTTTTCAATCTCAACGATCCTAATAATATATCGCGTATTGCACAAGGTGAGCCGATCGGTACTCTGGTAACAGTTGAAGAATAAACTTGAAAAGTATTTCAGCATGGAAGTGCTGAATTTGTTAAAATGAAAATCGTATTAAATTGATCCTATGAGCAGGAGGTACAAGATGGCTAATATAGAATATACAAGTAAGTCTTTAGCCCCATTTGAAGAAAAAATGAAAAAAACCATATCCGTCCTGAAAAGTGAATTTCAGACTATCCGGGCCGGCAGAGCAAACCCCCGTATACTGGATAACATTTCTGTTTCCTATTATGGAGTAGATACACCGCTTAATCAGGTTGCAAACATACAGGTGCCTGAAGCACGTATGCTTATGATTACTCCCTGGGACAAGACTCTCTTAAAAGAGCTGGAACGCGCTGTCCAGGCTTCAAATATCGGCATCCATCCAATGAATGACGGTCAGAGCCTGCGACTGGTTTTTCCGCCTTTAACGGAAGAGAGACGTCAGGAACTGACGCGTGATGTTTCCCAGATGGGTGAAGATGCAAAGGTTTCAGTGCGCAATATTCGCCGGGAAGCGATTGATCTTTATAAGAAATATCTAAAAGAAAGTGATATCTCAGAAAACCTTTACTACACGGTAGAAGCGGATATTCAAAAACTGACTGATCGCTACGTAGAGCTTGTTGATATAGCTGTCAGCGAGAAAAACGAAGAGCTGATGGAGATCTGATCTTCATGCCAAAGGCAAGTGACGGGCATCAGGAAGCTCTTTTGCAGCATTTGGCTGTGATTATGGACGGCAATGGCCGTTGGGCACAAAAACGGGGCTTAGCCCGTACTGCCGGCCATCGTTATGGTGCTGAAAAACTATACGATCTATGTGTCATGTGTATTAAGCGCGGGATAAAATACGTGACAGTCTTTGCTTTTTCAACCGAAAACTGGCAGCGACCGGAAGCAGAAGTATCACAAATCATGGATCTTTTCATTTATTTCTTTAACAAGTATAAAGATGAAATGAAAAAAGAGGGCATACGTCTTAGATTCTCAGGTGTTAAAGATGAATTGCCAGACCGGGTGAAGGATACTATTACAGAGGCTGAGTCAACATCTGAGACCCGCAAGACCCTGCAATTGATTCTCGCTTTCAATTACGGTGGCAGAAGAGAAATAGTTGAAAGCAGCAAGAAAATCATTGCTGCTGTTCAAAGAGGTGAGCTTGATCCGGATGATCTGGACGAGGAAAAGTTTCGGGACTACTTGTACTTGCCTGATGTTCCTGATCCGGACCTGATCATCAGACCAAGCGGAGAACAACGTTTGTCGAATTTTTTGCTCTGGCAGGGAGCATATTCCGAGCTTTACTTTGCTAAGGTTCTCTGGCCCGACTTCACAGAAAATACACTGGACAAAGCCCTGAATGAATTCGCTAAGCGCGACCGTCGTTTCGGAGCTATAGAAAAAGAGTAAGCAGGAGCAGATCTTGCCGGAGGGGATATGAATTCGGAATTACAAATACGCGTTAGAACAGCTGTGATGATAGGTCTTGTCATGCTGGCATTTCTGATACCGGGTTATTGGCTGCCGTTCATTCCGCTACTGCTGTTTTTTGTTGTTACTTATCTGTCTACATTGGAAAAAGGCAGGGCCTTATCCAGGCGCTTGCCAATGCTGAGCGACAGGGGCCCTGCTTTGGCCAGCATTTTGCTGGTCCTTCCTATGCTTTACTTTATTCCGCAAGGTTGGTTTATACGGGGGATTCCGGCAAAAAGTGTGAGAGTAGCTGCTCCCATCATAGCTCCGCGTTTAATTGCAGCTTACGCGATCGCACTTGTTCTTGTTTGTTTTTTCTGGGTTTTAATAGCTGCCTTGAAAAAAGGAGTAGAACAACTGCCTTTCTCTGTTTTTGAAGTCTTTATGATTCTAACGAGCACTGTCCCGCTGGCAGCATTAATTACGTTATTCTATGGCATACCTGATGGATTCTTCTGGGTCTTGTTAGCTGTCTTTACTCCCTGGATCTCTGATACATTCTCTTACTTCGTCGGAAGTTATTTCGGTCAGCAAAAAATGGCAGACAAAATCAGTGCCAAGAAGACCTGGGAAGGTACTTTGGGCGGTATTGTAGGGACATGGATATTCTATCTGCTATATTTCACCCTGATTTTGGGTCCAAAATTGAAGATGTCGACCTGGCTTTCCATAGCCATGGCCATTGTTGTCGGCCTGGTGATGAGTCTGGTATCTACAGCAGGAGATCTATTTGCATCAGCAATTAAACGCTGGTGCAGGATTAAGGACTTCGGCAGCCTTTTACCGGGACACGGTGGCCTTACAGATCGCTTTGACAGCATGTCTTGGACGATGCCTGCTGTTCTTTTGTTGGCGCTTCTGACACATAATTTTTTGTAGAAATGCAGAGTGTATTACCGCTATCTTATGAGACATCAGTAAGCAAATCTCAGTGTTTGTCTATTTTGGGGAGTACAGGTTCCATCGGGATACAGACACTGGAACTTGCCAAAGAATGCTCTTATCAGGTGGAAGCCTTATCCTGCAATAGGAATATTGATCTTCTAATTCAACAGATAGAGGAGTTTCAGCCCCGACTGGTGAGTGTCGGAGATGCAGAGACTGCCTGGGAATTGAAAGAGCGTCTAGCTGCTATTTCTCTCACAGGAAGAGAACCTGAAATTATGTACGGCCGGGAGGGGAATTGCGCCGTTGCCGGCTGTAGCGGTGTGGACACTGTGGTTGCGGCGATTGTAGGTTTTGCCGGCCTTGAAGCTGTGCTGGAAGCGATCCGTCTGGGACGCAAGATTGCACTTGCTAATAAGGAGACTCTGGTTGCTGCAGGCGAATTGGTCATGAGTGAAGCACATCGTTGTGGAGCCAGCATTATTCCGGTGGATAGTGAACACTCTGCTATCTGGCAATGCCTCCTGGGACGTCCTCTTAATTCCTGGAAGCGTATCTTCCTTAGCTGCTCAGGCGGACCCTTCCTGGGCTGTTCCCGTGAAGAACTGAAGACTGTAAAAGTTAAAGATGCTCTTAAGCATCCAACCTGGGAGATGGGCGCTAAAATCACGATTGACTCTGCAACGCTTATGAACAAGGGGCTCGAGATTATTGAAGCTTATTACCTGTTTGAGACAGCAGCGGAAAATATTGACGTAGTCATTCATCCGCAAAGCTTGGTTCACTCAATGCTTTCTTTCAAAGATGGCAGTGTCATGGCGGTTATAGGATCTCCCGACATGAAGCAGCCAATTCATCAGGCTCTGGCCTTTCCGGAAATAGCAGAGCGGGATGAAGCTTATGCTTATGATCCCTTTGCTCCTGAAAACGCCATGATTACATTTGAGAAGCCTGAGGAGGCTGTTTTTCCCTCTTTGCGCATGGCTCGTGAGGCTATTCGGGGTGGTGGCATGTTGCCGCTGGCATATAATTCTGCCAATGAGGCGGCAAACCTGCTGTTTCGGCGAGGGCGCATTTCTTTTGTAACAATCTTCGATATTGTTGCGAAAGTTTTAAGGGAGTTTCATAATCTATCCAGTGTAAAAATGGCATCATATGATGATATGATAATTATTCACGAAAAAATTATGGCTGCAGTATTTGAGAGTTATGCTCCGGAATTCAAGCACTCACTTTAGAATAGCTTTTTAGGAGATGCAATGACGCTTCTTGGTATTTTGGTAGGAATTTTGATTTTAAGCCTGATCATGGTTTTACATGAGTCAGGGCATTATTTTATGGGCAAAGCTCTTGGCTTTAAAATTGAAGAGTTTTCTATTTTTATGGGTCCGGTACTTTTTGAGTGGGAAAGAAAAGGAATTAAGTTCAATATTAAAGCTATTCCTATCGGTGCTTCTGTCCGCTTTGCCGGAGAAGAGGAGACCGAAGACGGAGAAGACGGGCCGAAATACGATGCTGATGACCCCGGTTTGTTTTATAATCGGCCAAAGTGGAGACGTGCTTTAGTCGTATTCATGGGACCTTTCATCAACTTCGTTTCTGCACTGCTGGCCATCTTGATTTTATTCAATCTTACCGGCGCAATTATTCCTCAGGTGGGTACAGTGTAAGAGAATACTGTTCTGGCTCAGTCATCTGAGATAGGTGTCGGTGATGAGGTTTTTTCGATTAACGGCTATCGCGTTCGCTCCGCTATGGATGTATCAATGGCGCAGGCGATTGCTTTACCGGGAGCAGGCTGGGATATCGTATATATCGAAGCTGAAAACGGGAACAGGACAGAGGTGCATTTGGAGCCTCAAAAAATTGAACAAACTGTTATCGGTATCACATATATTGACGACAATGGCCATTTCATTATTCAGTATGTTGCCCCTAATTCCAACAATTCCAATCCCGTCCTGCTGGTGGGGGATGAGATTATCGCTATTGAAGGTATAGCTTTTTCCGATAGCGAGCGGATCAGCAAGTTGATCGCTTCCTCAGTCGGTACTCCCTTGACGATTGAGATTATCAGAAATGGTGAGCGTATGCGTGTTCAGTCAGCTCCCTCAGTCATCATTTCAGATATGCCCTTGGGATTGTATTTGACCGAATCTCATAACTTTGGAGATATTTTGAATCAAACCCTTGCTTACCCCTGGTCGATAATACGATCAAACGTTGCTGGTGTAGGAATGATTTTTTCCGGACAGCTAAGTTTGCGTGAAAGTCTGGCCGGACCAATCGGTATTGTAAGCATGGTTAGTGAAACAGTACAGCAGAGTACATCTTTCAGACAGGCAATAGAATATGTATTAATGCTCTTTGGTCTGCTCTCGGTCGCAGTCGGCTTTTTTAACCTGCTGCCTATTCCACCACTTGACGGTGGACACTTGCTTTTCGCGGCAATAGAGGGAATAAAGCGCAAGCCTTTGTCAGACCGCTTCAAGCAGGTTGTTACTACAGTCGGTCTGGTTTTATTTCTGGCACTATTCGTATTGGTAATTTACCTTGATGCTTCAAAATTATTGGGATTCTGATTTAACTATGATAAAAAGAAGAGAAACAAGACAAGTTCAGGTAGGTGGAGTGAGGGTCGGCGGCAAGGCTCTGATTTCAGTACAGTCAATGCTGACCACTGATACTCGCAATGTTGAGGCATCGCTTAGTGAAATAATCCGACTTGCTGATGCAGGCTGCGACATAATCCGTCTGGCAGTTCCCGATGCCGAAGCTGCTGCTGCACTTAAAGAGATATGCTTGCATTCTCCTATTCCGGTAGTCGCTGATATTCACTATGATTATCGTCTGGCGCTGGCTTCAATTCGTGCCGGCGCAAATGCCATCAGAATTAATCCCGGCAATATGCGGGAGGAAGAGGGCATACGTGAAATTGCCGGCCTGGCAAGAAAAAGAAGTGTACCTATCCGCGTCGGAGTCAACTCCGGTTCGATCTCTAAAGAAATCAGGGATCTCTACGACGGGGTTAATTCCAAGTCTTTAGCTTACTCAGCCTTGAAGGCCTGTGAAGCTTTGGAAAAATACGGATTTGAAGATATCTGTGTCTCAGCTAAAGCCTCGTCACCGTTGATGATGATAGAAACCTACCGGATATTGTCGGACCATTTTGATTATCCGCTGCACCTCGGTGTAACGGAGGCAGGTACGGAGCGCGAGGGCACTATACGCTCGGCAATCGGCATCGGCAGCCTTTTGCTTGAAGGTATAGGAGATACCATTCGTGTTTCATTGACTGCTGATCCGATTCAGGAAATCAAAGTCGGCATTTCCATCCTTAAATCATTGGAACTGCGGGAGGAAGGTGTACGCCTGATCAGTTGTCCCACCTGTGGCAGGACTGAAGTCGATCTTATGAATATGGCAGGGGAACTGGAAGACAAACTTGCCCATATAAAGACACCTCTGACTGTCGCGCTGATGGGCTGCTCTGTCAACGGACCCGGTGAGGCCAGAGAAGCCGATGTCGGTCTGGCCGGAGGACGGGGATTCTTTTTGCTATTCAAAAAAGGCGATATCATCGCCAAAGTCAGTCAAAAAGATGCCATTCCTGCATTAATGTCAGAAATCGATAATTTGCTGGAGGAGTCGGAGCAGTCTGATGGCATCTAATGATTTGGGCCTTTTTATGGCTGATTTTGTTGCGCCCACGCATATGGCGGCTGATATAGCTGCTGACAGTGTGGTCCAATCCATTAAGGTCGAATCATCTTCTTCGCTGACAATCGAAATATCCAGCACTTCGTATCCGGATCCGTCTCTTTTGACCTCATTTGAGCAGCTGATTGCCCGTGAGTATAACCTTAACCGGGTGATAATTTCTCATGAGCTTGATTCAGCTGCCAGTGAATCGGAAACTGCTCATTCTTCCTATTGTAACAAGCTGATTCCCTGGTTATTTTCTCATTTACAGCAGGCAGATAAGACTAAGGGTTTTGCTGTTGAAGACCTAACTTATGACAGTGCTAACAGTGTATTTATATTAAATGGTGAAGACACGGCAGGGACTAGAGAATTTGCTGAACGCATCAGGAAGTTTTTGAGTGAAAATACAGCAGCCGCTTGCGAACTTGTAATTGATACTTCCGATCGGGCAAGTAGGAAAAACAAAACGGACAAGGATAAAAAAGAAGCTCAAAAGAAAAACAAGGCAGGAAAGCTGATCTGGGGAAATGATTGGAGTCAGCGCTTTAAGGATACAGCTGCGGAAGATATCAGCGTTGAAATAAAAACTGCTAATGTCAGCGGAGATGTGAGTTTTTTTGAAATATTCATGAACCGCAATGGCAGCGCCCGCGTGTCCTTTGCGCTTACTGATGAAACAAGTTCTGTTCGGGTTATGCTATTTTGTGATGAACGGACTGCCCTGCGCCTACAAGCAAATCTTAAAGGTGCCAGGGCACGTGTTCGCGGGACTACCCAATTCAACCATTTTCGTAACGAATGTGAGCTTAAAGCCAGTGGAATTCGTTTGTTACCCCCTCGCGAACGACGCAGGGATGATGCTGGAGAAAAAAGGGTAGAACTCCATATACACTCCATGATGAGTGAAGATGACGCTTTAATTGATTCAGGAGATATTGTCCGTCAGGCAGCATATTTTGGGCACAGTGCCGTGGCGATTACAGATCATGGCGTAGTCCAGGGTTTTCCGGCAGCCTTTGAGGCCAGCGAAGAAATGGCGCGTGCCGGCAAGCCGATCAAACTGATTTTGGGTATGGAAGGATATTTGGTTAATGACGGTCAACTGCTTTGCTATGGTCTGCCAGAAGAAGTTGAAGAAGAATTTGATTCGCTGACATGCGGACTTATAGCCCTAAGCGCGGTCGAGGATGAGAACAGGCTGATTATCAGGACTTCCGGACGGGAAATCGGTGAGTATTCGATTGCCAAAGATGATCCTGAACGAATCAGCAAACTGAATAAACTGGCAGCAACTATTGACGGATGCCCCTTATTGCTTGATCGGCTTGAGTCTATAAGGATTTTGCGCAGAGAAGGATTCAAAGTTGAAGCCGGAGCTCCACGCGTGAAGTTTTTCATGCCCTATATGCTGGTTTCTGAACTGAAATCTTTTAGTGAAAAGCATTTCGCCGATGAAGTATTCATATCTGAATTTCGTCAAGATGTTTATTCAGTTGACGATCTGCAGGCGAATCTGGATGCGTTTACAGCCTTATGGCAGCGCCTGCCTGAGCAGAAATTATCAAGTCTGAATCAGATGGCGGGAGAAATAAACTTCCAGCAACGACGTCAGCGAAAGTTTCGGCACAATCATATAGTACTGTTGGCTAAGAACCCGCTTGGCCTTTATAATCTTTACCGGCTGGTATCACAGTCACTGACAGAGCAATTCTATTTCAAGCCACGCATAACTTTATCGATGCTGGACTTTTTCCGCGATGATCTGATAGTCGGATCTGCTTGTGTATCAGGAGAAATATTTGAGGGCCTGCTGCATCTGTTCCGTAGCACGGGTCAATCCTATGACAAGAGTAAAGCGGCTCTGAGTAAGTCTGATTTACCCCACCGTTGTCGCAGGTATGATTATCTGGAAATTATGCCCAAATCCAACAATCTGTTCTTGACAAAAAGTGATAATCCACTATATCCGCCTATCTCAGATGCAGGATTGGAAACTTTGAACCGTCTGATAATCGACCTGGCTGATCTAGTATCTTTGCCGGTTTGTGCAACCGGGGATGCCCATTATATAGAACCCGCAGATGATGTTTTCCGTCAGATAATTACTGCCAAAAAATTCGGCATTAACGAAAATGAAATCAACCCGGCTTTGTATTTCCGGACTACTGAGGAAATGTTGGAAGAGTTCGCTTATCTGGGAAGCGATAAGGCATTTGAGGTTGTGGTAGAGAATCCGGCCAAAATTGCAGCCTTGGCAGATGATGGCTTGAGACCCTTTCCCAAGGGATCGTTTCCGCCGGAAATTGAGAGTGCTCCGGAAATGCTGCGAAAGAAAACTTTTGAGAGAGCTCATGCAAAGTACGGGCGCGACGGCAGATTACCTGAGCAAATAGAACAACGTATCAATAGAGAACTTGATGCCATTATCGGCAATGGCTTCTCTGTTATGTACTATATCTCTGCTGAGGTAGTTGAACAATCTAACAAAGATGGCTATATCGTCGGCTCGAGAGGATCAGTCGGTTCTTCTTTTGTGGCGACACTCGTAGGTATAACTGAAGTAAACCCTCTGAGACCGCATTATCTATGCCCTAACTGCAATTATTACCAGGAAGAAGAGGACATAAGCTACGGTTCGGGTTACGACCTGCCCCAACGCAATTGTCCCGAATGCGGAACGGACATGCGCCGTGACGGCCACAATATACCCTTTGAAACTTTTCTCGGCTTTGACGGCGATAAACAACCGGATATCGACTTGAATTTTTCCGGTTTTTATCAGACCCGTGCCCATAGTTTTATTGAGAAGATGTTTGGCAAAGATTATACCTTCAGAGCGGGAACGATCTCAGCTTATGCGGAAAAGAATTCTTTGGGACTGGTAGAATCATATTTTGAGAAAAAGGAAGAAAAGAGGCCTTTGGTAGAAAAACAGAGGCTGGCTGAAAAAATAGTCGGTGTTAAGCAGACTACAGGTCAACATCCCGGCGGCATGGTTGTCGTACCCAATAAATATGAGATCTATGATTTCACACCGATTCAATACCCGGCTAACAGACGTAAAGAAGGCGTCATCACTACGCATTTTGATTTTAACTCCATGCACGACACTTTGCTGAAACTGGATATCCTGGGTCACGATGATCCCTCCATGTTAAAGCTTCTATCGGATTGGACAGGGGTTGATGTAACAGATATTCCCATACCTGATCCTCAGGTTATGTCGCTTTTTTCGGGAGTTGAAGCTTTGGGAATCGAAAGTGATGATGAGTCTGAAATAGGTACGATAGGCGTACCCGAAATGGGAACCTTTATTGTGCGGGATATGATCCGGGCCGCAAAACCGAAAACATATGACAATATCATCCAGCTATCGGGTCTTTCACACGGCACCGGTGTTTGGGCGGGTAATGCCCAGGACCTGATCAAAGAGGGCACCTGCACCATAGATAATGTCATTGGCTGCCGCGATGGAATTATGACGACCCTGCTCTCATATGATCTGCCTAAAGAGGATGCTTTCGCCATTATGGAGAGAGTGAGAAAGGGACGCGGGATGACGGAAGAGCAGGAAAAGCTCATGCTTTCCTGTGGTGTACCGGGCTGGTATGTAGAAAGCTGTCGCAAGATACAGTATATGTTTCCCCGCGCCCATGCAGTCGCTTATACTATTTCCGCATTGCGGATTGCCTGGTTCAAGGTTTATTATCCTGATGAGTATTACGCAGCAGCTTTCACGATACGCGGCTCCTTTGACTCGAGTTATATGCTTGAGGATCAGGCGGCAATTGAACGAAGAATTGCAGCCTTATCCGGTGATGGGAATTTGCGCTCATCGCCTACGGATATAAAGATCTATTATACTTTAGAGCTGGTAAGAGAAATGCTACGCCGGGGCATAAATATGCTGCCGATTTCTCTGGACCACTCAGCGGCAACAAGCTTTATTGTCGAAGAGAAAGGCAAGATCAGACCTCCCTTGTCATCTGTGCCCGGTATCAGTGAAAAGACTGCTTTGCCGATTGTTGAAGAGAGGGAAAAGGAAGATTTTCTCAGTGTAGAGGACCTGAAACTGAGAACAGGCCTCAATTCAGCTGTAATCGAAGAGTTACGACTTAGCGGTGCCCTGGAGAAATTGCCGATATCGACACAAATTGACTTGTTTTCTTTCATAGATCAGCATTGAATTTTGTTAAGATAATATGATAGAGAGGAGTTGCCTTGTGAGCTCATACGTAAATGTACATCTCGCAAACGCGAATCGCAGTTTTGATTCACCCTGGACTTATAAGATTCCGTCGGATCTGGAAGGTAGAATTACTGTAGGATCTGTTGTCAGCGTGCCTTTCGCCAGGCGTTCCAAGCCACAGCGCGCCTATGTAACAGAGATTCTGAAGCAAACTCCTGATCATTTATCTGTAGAAAAAGTCAAAGCCGTCATTTCGCTTTTGACTCAGGAGGCAGTGGTTACTCCTGAGCAAATAATTTTAGCGCGGGAAATGAAACGCCGATATTTCTGTACCATAGCTGAAGCTCTCGATACCATGTCTCCGCCTTACGTGCTGACAAGTGGAAGCAGCTCAATGATGGCAGCACGTCTGGCAGATAAAGACAGGGCCTTGGATTTGTTGGATGGCGAGGATCTCAGATCGATTAATCATGTGCGCGTAATCGAGTTTTTAATTGAATATGAAAGCGCCCCATTGAGCGAAATACGTCAGGCAGTCGGTGTTAGCCAGGCTATCCTCAAAACCATGGAAAAAAACGGTATTCTGGAGTTTTTCCGAACCCGTATTGATAAGGAAGATGAAGCTGAAGTTCCGGATTATGAACAGGACCAGCCGAAGCTTCCAAAAGCTGAGCAGAAACATGCAATAAACAGTATTGTGAATATTGCTGAAAGTTCCGATCAGGACAGACTGAAAGAGTTTATGCTCTACGGGATAACAGGCAGCGGCAAGACCGAGGTATATTTACAGGCAGCTCAGCAGATACTTGAGCAAGGTAAGGAAATACTGATTCTGGTACCTGAGATTTCTCTTACACCATTGA
>JAAYEX010000031.1 GCA_012728535.1 Clostridiaceae bacterium
GAAAGTATACGACAAAGGTCAATCGCAGCCGCTGTTGACGCTGAGTTTCTTTGAATCGGGCTATCCGCTGGACATGGCCTTCCACGAAGACGGCAAGGGCTTCGACCTTGTCCTCCTGAATGTAAATCATGCCCAGCCCGGAATGTTGGTGCACAGATATAATGGTCGGGGAGAAAAAATCGCGGAAATGACTCTGCCGGGGGAAGAGCTCTTACCCGCCATATATCTACTCAACGATGATTGCACTGTGTTATTCAATAATGAAACAGTACTGCTGGCTGATATTAGTCAAGGCAAAATCCTTTACGAGGAGTCTTTTGACAGAATTGAGGGTCTGGCTCTGGCTGCGAACCATATGGCACTGTTGCTGGATGAAGGAGAGGGGTTGGGTCTTTATATTTTGCGCAAATCAGGGGCTTCTTTCAGCTTCGAGCATCTGGAGAGTTTCAGCAAACTTGAGGGCGACCTGATCCTGGTGAATTCCCGTGAGAATATTTTCCTCGCTCAGGATAAATTAATTCGCGCCTATGATTTTGCAAGTGGCAGGTTTTTGGCCGAGAGTGAGTTGTCTGAAAGCGTTATAAATTTAATAGCTCAGGATAATAATACTCTGATTGTCCTGACAGATAAGAACGGTTATCTCTTTTCCCTGGATTAAAGGGTGAAATTATGGATGAAGTCGATATCTTAATTATTGGTGGGGGCGCAGCCGGTTTGATGGCGGCCTGTAGCATAGTGGGATCAGACAAAGCAGTCGGACTGTCTGTGAGCCTGCTGGAGCGTCAGGAAAAAGCAGGGCGCAAGATTCTGGCTTCAGGCAATGGACGCTGCAATTTAGGTAACAGTGGCTCTCTTGAGGGGCATTATCGGGGCAAGGATCCCGATTTTGTTCTTCCCGTATTCAATGCAGTAGATCAGACTGAGTATGAAGAGATTTTTCTGAATCTTGGATTGCCCTTGTTTGAAGATGAGGCAGGGCGTCAATATCCGCGCACACTGCGTTCAGATACGGTTCACAGCGCTTTGCTCAATGCTTTGACAGCCGGCAATGTCACCGTAAAGTATGGCTTGGAAGTTTACGATATTGAGCAGAGTTCAGGCTCTTCGGGGGATGGATTTATTGTTAGTTTCAGAAGCAGTGAAAGCAGCCACCGATCCGAAGCACGAATAGAAGAAGGATTTGTCAAAGCTAAAGCTGTAATTATCGCCACGGGCGGTAAAAGCCAAGCTCAGCTTGGCGGTCATGATTCCGGTTATGGTCTGGCAGAAGCCTTAGGTCACAGCCGCACTGAGCTCTTTCCGGCTCTGGTGCCGATTGAACTGGCAGATGCCGGCCAATGGAAGCGGAGCTCAGGTCAGCGGATCCGCGCATCCGCCTACTACGAGAGCTATGCAGGTAAGAGGACACCTACCGTAGATGGAGAGTTCCTTTTCACTGACTACGGAGTATCAGGTATTGCAGCTATGGAGTTGGCTGAAGCTGTGGAAAGGGATCAAAGTCAGCGCAGAGGTGGGTTGATTTTTGATCTGGTGCCGGAGATGTCTGTGGAAGAGCTGAGCAGCTTTATAATGATGCAGATTCATTCATACCCTGAATATGACTGGGCAGAATTGTTAATCGGTCTTTTACCCCTGGATATCCTTCTCATTTTGCTGCGGGAACTCAAAGCCGGGGAGATCAAAAAGACAGTAAACGGCTGCAACAGCCTAGCTCTAGCTATGAAAAAATTCAGCAGGCCGGTCAAAGCTACGCGCGGCTTTAATTTTGCCCAACTAACAGCAGGCGGGATCAATACTGATGAGATTTGTCCTGAGACTCTGGAATCAAAAATCTGCCCTCGTCTTTATCTGACGGGCGAGATGCTGGATGTAAACGGTGACACCGGCGGCTACAATCTGCGCTGGGCTTTTTCATCCGCTTATGTAGCAGGGAAAAGCGCAGTTTCCACTCTTAAATAAGTCTGTTTTGCTTGCAGTAAAAGCGGCTATGTGCTAACATTCTCAAGGTAAGTTTATTATTGCCGATTAGTGTAACGGTAGCACACCTGACTCTGACTCAGTATGTCCGGGTTCAAATCCTGGATCGGCAGCCAACAAGGGGCGAAGCTATTTTTGAAATAGAGTCGCCCTTTGTTTTTGCCTCCTATCTCTTACTGCAAAACAGTATTTAAAAAAGGAACAATCTGCTTCTTTCTCGAGACAACACCTTCCAGGAACATGCTGCTGTCAGCAGAATCGGTGTTGAAAGCCTTGCTGACAATGCCTTTCTCTTTTTCTGCGAAGAGTATTTCCGACCCTTCCCGCATCGGATCAGAAATTATCATCATCAAAACATGAAAATCCTGTTTCTCTAAAGTGTCATTAAGATAATGAATAAGCCCTTGTCTGGCTGCTTCAAGTTCGCTGATATTGCTTGAAGTGATTTGGCCAATACCCACCTTGTGTTTATTGAGAAAGAATTCCTTGAAGTCATAGTAGAGGATTTCTTCAGGACCCATGCTCCTTATGGATGATGAATTATCCAGCATTTGTCTTGAGAAAGCATCCAGGTCGAGCTTTGCAATTTTAGCCATTTTATCAGCCATATACTTATCTTTGCCTGTGCTGGTAGGGGATTTAAAATGCATAGTATCTGAAATAATCGCAGCGCAAAGAATGCCGGCAATATTAGCAGGAGGTTCAATCTTGAGATCAAGGTATAATCCCGAGACTATAGTTGCAGTACTTCCGACTGCTTCATTCTTGAAATAAATGGGGGAGCCTGTAATAATGCCGCCAATGCGGTGGTGGTCGATGATCTCAAGGATTTGAGCTTGCTCAAGGCCGTCGATTGACTGGGAAGCCTCATTGTGATCAACCAAGATAGCTTGCTTGTCTTTCTTTGATATCAGGTGGTATCGAGTGATAAAGCCGCGGACTTGATTGTTGTTGTCCACGACAGGGTAGGCCCTGTGCCTGGATTGAAGCATTTCGTCTTTGATCTCATCTATATAATCATTAATATGAAAAACGGCCAGCTTATCTTTAGCCATAACAATTTCAACAGGTATACTCTGGTTTAGCAACAGGGCGACTGTATAGGTATCGTGGACGGTTCTCATAATTACACAATTGTTGCTTTCCGCTTTCCGGAGCACATCCTCGTCGACTGATCCTCCACAGGTTATGATCAGGCAGTTGGCGCCTTCTTCGATTGATTTTAACTGGCTGTCTTTGCGATTTCCTACCAGGACAATATCACCTTGTCCGATAAAGGGAGCCATGCCGTCAGGGGTCATGGCAGCGATGATAGCTTTGCCGCTGGGCTTGAATTGCTTTTCTGAACCGGCCAGGAGTTGGGCGTCAAGAGTTTTTAAAATATTTTTCAGCGGTGTAACTTTAAGAGCTTCAGTATTGCTGAGGATATCCATGAAACGACTGGTGATGTCTGACAAGGTAACAATACCCTGTAAGGTCTCGTTTTCATCAACTACCGCAGCTACCTTAATATTAGTGCTCTTGATTTTATCCCAGGCAGTTCTCAGAGATAATTGTGGGCTGAGATGCTCCACCAGGTCGATGTCCAGATCGGAAATCTGTGTTCTTATCGTAGGAAGATAATCAGGCACCGGTAAATCAAAGTAATTAAGCACAAACTCCGTTTCTTTATTAATCTTGCCCAATCTGAAGGGTTTGGCCTGGTGGCCCTGGACCCTTTTGAGTTCAGCGTAGGCGATGGCGGAACAAATTGAATCCGTGTCCGGGTTTTTGTGACCGAAGATGTAAATGAGAGGTTTTTTTGTCATAAGTCTAATCCTTACTACAGAGGAGTGATAGGCAGTTGATAAAGGGTGTTTGACCATCATTATACAGAAAACGACGGATGGGGAAGAGCGATACATTTCATTAAATTTTATTTTACAACTTTTGAGTATAATATAAGTAAGCGAATAAGATCGGCAGGACCATGCAAGAGGATTTTAATAGGTGAGGAGTAAAGCATGACTGACAGTAGAAATCACAGAAAGTATCCTGATCGTGCCAGACCTGAAGATGTAGAAATGCGTCAGAAGCATCTGGAGAGCGTTCTGGCTAATGCGGGCTTTTACTCCAGGCAACTTGGTCTTGACGATATCACAGATCTGTCTGATAGATTTAAGTTGAAGATGAAGTGGATTTCTGAGGAAGATATTTCAGCAGAAACTGTTGAGAGGGTTTTACTTGCTTTGGAAGAATTGCATGCTGATGCCCAAATTCTGGGGAAAGCTGCGCTGAAAGAATATTTTCACTTTCTTGACAACTTACTTTTGAGTGACCGGAAGAATATATCAGCTCCGGCTGCCCTCATGTATGGCAAGTTATGGATTGATCTTTGGTTAGAAGTCCAGGATGCCGATGCAGCCTTTCGGGCATCAATATACTATTTCAAGGCTTATGTGTTGGATGCAATCAGCTATGAGCAGTTGCTGGAAGAGTTGGAGCCTCAAGCGACTCAGACTATTGAATCGGTCATGACGCAAGGCATGCATGGAAGATGCAATGCAGTGGTCGGACTGCCTGAAGATCACGCTTTGTCAGGCCTGTTAAAATACTATCCGGATGCGAGGTTAGCGCCGGCCCTAGATAAAAACGGTAACCCCCTTCCTTTGGTGACTGTTTCCTCAAAAAGAGGTAAAGGTTTCTTAGGGAAATTACGGAATATTTTCAGACGCTGATTTCTTGGTCCTGTAATTAGCTGACCCCCAACAGCCTGATAACAATCTAGGGCTGAAGGGGGTCAGTTTGTTTTAGTGCTTTTTTGTTAAGAATTCAGTTTCTATGTTTTATACTTTTGCTTCCAGCGGACGAACCCAGACCTCGGTATTCTCCGGCTCCAGGATTTTCTGGTAAGCCTGATTATAGAATACCACCGCCTCACGCGCTGCCTGCAAGTCAATATAATCGTCGGAACGATCAAAATGATGCCAGAAATAACGCAATTGATCAAAGCTGTCCGTATCAGTAGCTATTACCGGCTCAAGAGCCTGGACTCTGCCTTCACTGCTGGTAATCAGACCTTCCTTTTCTGCCAGACATGAACCCGGCAAGATAACATCAGCGTACATGAAGTCCGGGCTATATTTTGTAGCCTGAACGGCGAGGAAGGAAAGCTTAGCAGCATATTCTTCAGGCAGGTCACTGTCGCCAAAGACTAGCAGCCCTTTAATCAGACCTGCATCAATGTCATGCAGCAATTCTTCGCGGCTTCCTCTAACACCCAGGTCGTAAAGACCCTGTGAGTTTGCGTTGGCCTTGACCTGAATCACCCCATTGCCGGGCGAACCGAAATGCCCGCTCTTTCTGGCAAGTTCGATCAGGATGAGTTCTTCCTCATAGCTGAGTGCATCCTTGTCATAAATGAGGATGGCATGTCCGGCATCACGGTAGCGCCGGGCTAAAGCTGAATCGGATTCGCTAAAGTTTTCCAGAAGATCAGCGAGATTATCGCCCTTAACATTGTCCGGAGTCCATTTATCCATCAGAGTAGTTTTTGTGTTAATTGTTCCGAGCAGGACACCTTCCTTATTGGCGCGGCGAATCTTTGTAGCCAGCATAGGATGTGTGTTAAGCAGATCGCCTCCCACCACTATGACGAGGTCGGTTAAGAAGACTTCGTTGAAGGTATTGGGCGAACTGTCTGTTCCCAGCACATCTTCCAAAGCGCTCTTCTTATAGTTCAAACTGTAGAGTTTTGTGTCTTCAAGCAATGATTCGGTAAAAGAGCGAATCAGAGCGATTTCTTCCAGGGTGTATTCATCTGAAACCGAGACAGCCAGTTTGTCAGCACCTTCTACTGCCAGCAAAGCCTGTGCTCCCCGTGTGAATGAGAGGATGGCTTCATCGTAGCTTGTTTCTTCAAATTCTCCATCACGACGTACCAGGGGACGCTCAACACGGTCTTCCTTTGCCGTCAGGAATCTATCCAGATCAAAACGGCCCTTGACACAGAGGAGACCACCCGATACTTCACAGTTTTCAACCGGCAGAGCCCTAAGCAACATACTGCCTGTGCTTTCCAGTATCTGAGAACAACCGACGGAGCAGCCGGCACAGGTAGTCAGAGTATGTTTGCTGTCCAGAGGGACTTGCTTATGTACGGGACGACGTTCCTGCAAGGCTCCGACAGGGCAAAGTTCGACACACTGACCACAGGAGATGCAGTCGGTATCCTGCAAACTGCGCTCTGCGGCCGGCATCATGCGTGAATCAAAACCACGATCTGCCAGACCCAGGGCGTAAATGCCCATCACTTCATCACAAACGCGGACGCACATACCGCAAAGCACGCATTTGTTAGGATCGATCAGAATATAAGGATGGCTATTGTCATGATCAAAATCACTCATTTTTCCTGCGAAACGTTCGGGTTCAACATCATACTGATTGAACTGATCGAACAGATCGCACTCGAAATAATCCATACAACCACACTCAAGGCAGCGATCACCTTCATATTGGGCCTGGTCTTCCGTATAACCGGCAGCGATTTCATGGAAGTTATCGTTTCGCTCACCGGGTGTCAAATGAGCCATTTTGGCGCTGCTCGCCACACTGAATGTTTTTAAGAGTTCTTCTTTAGTGACGTCATTGCGGACGACATGGTAGTCAGGAATGTAGCTTACTTCTTCGCCGTTAAGATAGTTTGAGATCACATAAGAAGCATGTTTGGCATCTGCTATTGCCTGAATCGCAATCTTGTTGCCGTTGTCAATCACATCACCGCCGGCGAAAACTCCGGGAAGAGATGTCTGATAAGTTCCGGCTGCGATATCGATCAGGCCCCAGCGATCAGTGGCCAGGTCCTCCAGGCCGCTTAGATCAGTTCTTTGGCCGGTAGCTACAATTAAGCTGTCCAGTTCCAACTCAGAGAAATCGCCTTCAATAGCTTCGATCTTACTGCGTTCGCCTGGCTTTGCAGGAGGAATAGCATTCATGTTCTGAAGTTTGATACTTTGCAGTTGCCCATCATTTCCTGTCAATGAGTCGGGGGCGACCAGGAATTTGAAATTGATGCCTTCTTCTTCAGCTTCGATTATTTCAATCTCTTCTGCCGGCATATCCTTTTTAGTCCGGCGATAAAGTACTGTAACTTCTTTCGCTCCCAGTCGAACAGCGGTGCGGGCTGCGTCCATGGCTGTATTGCCGCCACCGATGACAGCAACTTTGTTGCCTAGTCGTTGGGGACGTCCGACACAAAAGTCATAAAGGAAATCTATACCGCCATAGACACCGGCCAGATCCTCTCCTTCAATGCCGAGGGGAATGCTTTGCCACATACCGACAGCGACATAAATCGCATCAAAACTTTGGCGCAAATAATCGAGAGAAAGGTCACGGCCAATCCTGGTATTGGGTACAAGTGTTGCGCCCATGTCTGCGATCAGCTGAGCTTCCTGGTAAATAATGTCGTTAGGCAGACGATACATGGGAATGCCGTAGCGTAACATGCCACCGAATTCGGGGTTTTCGTCATATACAGTGACATCATGACCCTCCAGCAGGAGGAAGTAGGCAGCTGTAAGCCCGGACGGACCACCGCCGACGACAGCCACATGTTTTCCTGTCCAGTCTTTTTGTTCAGGGCGGTAAGGATCGCCTGAACTGAGGTCGCGGTCGGCGACAAAACGTTTGAGATAGTTTATTTCAATATCATCATCAAGTAAAGCACGGCGGCAGGCGGTCTGACAGGGATGCGGACAAATGCGACCTATAGATGCCGGCAAAGGCAGGTCTTCTTTGATCAGGCGCAAAGCTGCGTCATATTCTTCGTTACCGCATAAGCCGACATAACCCTGAATATCCAGATTGTCGGGGCAGGTGAGTGAGCAGGGGGCTTTGCAGTCACCGGTATGGTTGCTGACAAAAAGCTCCAAAGCTGTGCTGCGCGACTCGTTAATACGCTCTGACCTTGTGTTAATTACCATCTTGTCTGTAGCAGGCGTTGAACAGGAGCGTACTAGTTTACGGTTTCCTTCAACTTCTACAACACACATGCCGCAGGAACCGTAACTATCCAACTTGTCATCCTGGCAGAGGCTGGGAATATAAATATCGTGATCACGAGCTATTTGAAAAATCGTCTGACCTTGCTCTGCCTCAATGGTCCGGCCATTTATTGTAATACTTATTCTTCCCATACATAGGCTCCTTCCAAGAGATCAATTGCGTCGAAATTACATTTTTGGAAGCAGATACCACACTTGGTGCAGATATCCTGATCAATAATATGATCCTCTTTCAATGCTCCCTCAATAGCGCCGACAGGGCAGTTGCGCGCACAGATAGTGCAGCCGGTACATTTCTCATTGATATGATAATGATTCAAAGGCTGACACACCTTTGCCGGGCATCTGCCGTCCAGATGCGCTTCGTATTCATCGCGGAAATACTTAATGGTAGTCAGTACAGGGTTAGGAGCTGTCTGACCGAGCCCGCAGAGAGAACCGTCCATTACCTTGGGACAGATTTCTTCAAGGAGTTCAATGTCATCCTCGCGACTTTCACCTGCAGTAATGCGTTCCAGTATTTCCAGAATACGCTTGGTGCCAAGTCTGCAGTAAGTGCACTTGCCACAAGACTCCTCACAGGTAAAATCAAGGAAGAAACGAGCCATTTCGACCATGCAGGTACTGTCATCCATGACGACCATTCCGCCTGAGCCAACAATTGCTCCTGTTTTTGTAATATTTTCGTAGTCAACCGGTGTATCCATCAGTGAAGCAGGGATACAGCCACCGGAGGGTCCGCCCATCTGGACTGCCTTGAATTCACGGTCATCAATAATGCCTCCGCCAATATCGTAGATGATATCGCGCAGAGGGGTACCCATCGGAATTTCCACAAGCCCGCCCTTTTTGATCTTGCCGGTCAGCGCGAAAACCTTAGTGCCGGGACTTTTTTCAGTACCGTATTTGGTAAAGGCTTCAGGGCCTTTGGCAATAATATAGGGAACGTTGGCCAGGGTTTCAACATTGTTGATATTTGTAGGCTTTTGGAAGTAACCGCGCTCAGCAGGGAAGGGAGGCTTAAGCCTCGGCATGCCGCGCTCGCCTTCAAGCGAGGCGATCAAAGCAGTCTCTTCACCACAAACGAAAGCTCCGGCTCCTGCGCGGATGATCATTTCAAAGTTGAGCCCCTTGATGCCCATAATATCTTTGCCGATATATCCACGTTCTCTGGCCTGTTCAATAGCTATCTTCAGACGCTTGATGGCGAGGGGGTATTCCGCACGTACATAAATCATGCAGGTCTCAGCACCGATCGCGTAAGCCCCGATCAACATGCCTTCCAGCAATGCATGCGGGTCTCCTTCGAGGATACTGCGGTCCATGAACGCTCCGGGATCGCCTTCATCTGCGTTGCAGATCATATACTTATCTTTTCCCTTGGCATTCCTGGCCGCATTCCATTTGAACCAGGCCGGGAAGCCGGCACCGCCACGTCCGCGCAGTCCGGATTCTTTAATCACTTCGATTACGTCTTCCGGTGACATTTCCTTGACGCAGCGCTCCAGTGCGGTATAGCCTCCGCTGGCTATGTA
>JAAYEX010000271.1 GCA_012728535.1 Clostridiaceae bacterium
CAGGCACGAATTTATGCAGCAAATCATGCCGGGGAGGAAAACAGTCATGCATAAATACACTTTAGACAGAGAAGACACGGTCTTATTTGTTGTTGATATTCAGGACAGATTGATTGCTGTTATGAAGTACAAGGATCAGGTCATCAGGAATAATCTGACTTTGATCAAAACTGCGGAAGAAATGAATTTTCCGGTTATAGCCACTGAGCAATATCCAAAAGGTCTGGGTCGGACAGCGCCCGAACTTTTGGACCTTATTGATGAAGAGAATATATTTACTAAAAATTGCTTTACCGCTTACACCGACGAAGTGGCGGCAAAGCTCAAAGCCCTGGGCAAGAAAAAGGTATTACTTAGCGGCAGCGAAACACATATTTGTGTATTTCAGACCGCCCGCGATCTGACAAATGATGGCTATGAAGTTTTCCTTGTCAGGGATGCTGTGTGCTCTCGGACAAAAGAGAATTTCCTCAACGGTCTGGATCTGATAAAGTCGATGGGCGGAGTGATCACTAACACCGAAAGTGCCCTCTACGACCTGCTGAAAGTTTCCGGCACTCCTGAGTTCAAGAAGCTCTCACAGTTGATTAAGTAGTGCATAGATTATTGGGTGGCTGACATTATTTAATCACTACTTTATTAAGTCTCGGGTCAACTTTTGTCAGGCACTTTTCCTCTTCATCGAGAATAACGAGATGATGGCGACTCCTGCCATGATCAGAATACAGCCAAGCCAGTTTAACGCTGTCAGTTTTTCTCTCAAAATCAGGAAGCCGAATAATACTCCGGACAGGGGTTCTGCCATCGAGATGACGGAAGTAGAGCTGGCACCGATCTTTACGATAGCATAATTCAAGAGCGTAAAACCGATCACACCGACCATCAGAGAAACAACAAAAGAATATAGCCAGGCCTCTGCTGTCATCTGCAGATTTAGCTTATTGCCCGCCAGACCTACAATAAAAGCCACTGGGCTGGCAATAAGACTTGTATAGAAGGTTAGTTTTACACAATGAAATTTGCTTAGGGCTGTACGCTCTACGCTGATCAACATAGCTGCATAAGTTATAGCAGAACCGACTGCAAGCAATAAGCCGATCAAGTTGCTCTCAGCCGCCCCACCCATGAAGGTCAAAACACCTGCAAAGCCGAGCACAAGTGCAAGTATCTTCCACCAACTCGTTTTTTCTTTGAAAATCACTATGCTCACCAAAACTACAAAGATGGGAAAGAAATAGTGAAGGACCGAGGCCATACCAACGCTCATGTAAGAAAAGGATGAGTAGAGCATCAGGGTGGTTGAGAAACTACCGAAGATGCTGACCAGGACTACAAGCAGGAGGTCTTTCTTGGTCAGTCTCAGCGAAATCTTTTGCTGGCGGGCAATCAGGAAGAGAAAAGGCAGTGACATAAGGGACCGAGTGAATGTCATGGTCATACCGTTGCTGCCACCCTCATAGGCAAGCTTTGCTATGGCGGGAGAAATACCGAACATCAGAGCTGAGATAAGAGCTGCACTGCCCCCGATCAGTTTATTTTTTTGCTGCAATTTCCCAACCACCTGCTCTAGCCTCTTTCAATTTTTGATGTATATAAGCCCGTCTTGCTTTGAGAACAAAAACGTGCCTCGACCAGCAATTATATAGGTTGATCTGAAGAAAAGGCAATAGAGATTTCCTTTTCTGACTTGCTTTAAACACCGGCTGAACATTAATATGAAACAGTGCGGGCCAAAGAGTGAAACACGCAGTCCGGATGACGGAAGTTGTGTTTACTTAGAAGGCAATCACAAAAGAGGGGTTAGCAGATGAGCAAAAAGAAGGTTAAAAACAATATTCCGATTCCGATTCTAATCATCATTTGTGCAGTGTTGGTTTTTGCCATGTATATCAGTCTGAGCACAATTGTACTGGCTTTTTGGGGTGATACTGCCCTGGGTACGGTCGATTGCTACCACAGCCGCAGAGACAGCTCATTTACTGATGTCAATCGCTCGCGAACAATATCCAAAAGCTACTCCTTCATGGCTAACGGTAAGAAATACCGGGGTTACGTGATCTACTCCAGCGACGAACAATGGCCAAGCCTGGCTGAAGGCGAACCCCGCTTAGAGAGCATCAGTTATCTGGGCTTTTTCCCCCGGATAAACAAACCAAGTGCCCTTGCCGATTTCGATGAAATGGGAGATTTCGGAATCATATATCACTTTCTTACCCCTATTGCCAGTGGCCTCCTGCTTTTTCTGGTTATACGCACCTATAGGAAGTCAAAAAAGAAAGCAGATAAAAAGAAGGCAGGGCTTGCATCAAAGAAGACTATACCGACTCCGAAAGATGATCTGATTACAAAGGGAGGCATACAAATGAAAAGGTTCGCAAGTTTATCAGAGGCAGCACAACATGCAGTAAGCATTGCCGGCAGGTGGAGGTTTGCTGATTCCTTCGATGAATACGACAGCGACCGCCTCCTCATTGAGTCCGAACTCTCCGATGAAGAAAACCCTGCTGATGAAGGCAGCTATTATGTCGTAGACGGCAACGGGGCAATTGGGTTCTCAGAAGACGGAGGAGAGGTCGAATGGTTGTTTCTACCCTTGTCCTGATCTTTAGATGATATGTCGACGCCGGTCTGTCCCTTATCTGAAGAGGGCGGCAATGCTTTCCCTGTATGGAGGCCGGCAAATTCCTTTCTCAGTGACAATGCCAGTGATCAGGCTATGGTCGGTCACGTCAAATGCAGGGTTATAGCATTTGACGCCCGTTGGAGCCATGGGCTGCACATAAAACTTCTCGGATATTTCTCTTGGAACACGAAGTTCAATTTCAATATCGTCACCGTTTTCGCAATTCAAGTCTATGGTTGATGTAGGGCCAAGAACGTAGAAGGGAATGCTGTAGTGTTTGGCCAGTATCGCTACTGCACTGGTCCCAATCTTGTTAGCTGTATCTCCGTTGGCGGCTATACGGTCGCAGCCGACGAAACATGCATTGATCCAGCCATTTTTCATAACCATAGCTGCCATGTTGTCGCAGATCAGGGTAACATCGATACCTGCCTGGTTAAGCTCGAAGCTTGTAAGTCTGGCTCCTTGAAGCAAAGGGCGGGTTTCGTCAGCGAAAACGCGAAATTCCATGCCTCTTTCTTTGCCTAAAAGCAAGGGCCCCAATGCAGTCCCATATTTGGAGGTGGCCAGTGGCCCCGCATTGCAGTGAGTGAGAATACCGTCCCCATCCTTGATCAAAGTCAGACCGTGCTCTGAAATTGCCAGGCACATGGCCATATCTTCCTCATGAATACTAAGGCATTCTTTTTCCAGGAGCGCTAGGATTTCAAATATAGACTTATCACTGTTATTAAGGACAATCCCTTCCATCCGATTAAGGGCCCAACTCAGATTAACAGCCGTCGGTCTGGATGAACTAATATAGGCTTTCTGCTTGCGGAATTTATCAAGAAAATCCTCATAGTTGTCTGTTTCAATTTGCCCGGCCAGCACGTAAATTCCGTATGCCGCGGCTATGCCGATAGCAGGAGCTCCCCTTACTTTAAGCAGGAAAATTGCATCAAAGAGTTCCTCAGCAGTTTGGACCGTGACGTATTCCAATGAGTTGGGCAATTTAGTCTGATCAATCAGAATAACCGCCTTCTTATCCTCTGAAAGCTTAACGTTGTCGCCGTTTATTGTAATAGTCTTATCCATAAAGTCCCTGCATAAAACCTGGTAGCACTAGGCCTTCTCAGCCTTCAGAGCTTTAATCAGCTTGGGTACGATCTCGAACAGGTCACCTACTATACCGACATCGGCAACACTGAAAATCGCCGCATCCGGGTTTTTGTTTATTGCCACTATAAAGTCAGATTCTTCCATGCCGGCCAGATGTTGGAGGGCTCCGGAAATACCGACTGCAAAATACAGGCCGGGACGCACGGTCTTTCCTGTCTGTCCCACCTGTCTTTCCTTGGCCTGCCAGCCTGCATCGACAACTGCCCGCGAAGCTGCCATTTCTCCACCTAAAACATCCGCCAATTCCTGCAGGATAGCAAAGCCTTCCGCTCCTCCGACACCGCGACCTCCGGCGACCAGAACATCAGCCTCAGTAATATCTACATGCTGGCCGATCTTTTTGGCAATCTCCTCTACTGTGACATAGCAGTTATTCTTTTCCGGCTTAAAGTCAAGCTGAATAATCTCACCCTCCCGGTCCGGATCCATCACTTCCCTTACCATTACGCCGGGGCGGACTGGCGCCATCTGTGGCCGATGGTCTGAGCAGAGAATAGTCGCCATCAGATTTCCGCCGAAAGCGGGACGTGTCATGCGCAACTCTTTGTTCTCCGGATCAATTTCCAAAGCGGTACAGTCTGCCGTAAGGCCGGTGTTAACACGGGCTGCCAGCCTTGGCCCAAG
>JAAYEX010000272.1 GCA_012728535.1 Clostridiaceae bacterium
CAATATATTCAGCAAAGTCCGTACCTTCACGGATAAGAGAAAAGAGGCCTTCATAGTCCATCATCGGATAGCCGTTTTTCGAGGCCAGATAATAATTCTTATCAGGGATTACGGAAAGGTAGACTTTGCAGTTCGTGTCCTTCATATGCTCTTCATAAATTGCACGGAACTTCGCCGCAGCCTTGTTAACCGAGTTCTCTTTTAGAGGGAATTCCAGTTTGGCTGCGTAGCCATCTACAATATAAATGTCATTATTGTCTGCCTGCGACAGCACATAATAACGGCTTAAGGCCTTAAACATGCGGAAAGTATCGCGCGCCGGAAACTGATCCTTAGCGTAATCTTCAAAATCACGCATGAATTGTCCGGAGGCGACAGAGCTAAGCTCGAGTTTAGGAGCTTGCTGCAGCAAGCGTCGCTCGGATAGTGAAATATCCTCGGCAGGATTAATCCAGGCAGCAAAAGAAAGCAGCAGCCAAAATAAAACGACTGTAGCCACGATTATGAGATTAGTCTTTTTTATCTTCATAATGCAACTCCTTAAAACCTGAAGTAGAGGAAGGGATTAAAGGATGAATCGACCAGATATCCCGTCATCACCAGCAGAAATACGATGCTCACAACAGGCTCCGCCACTGCCAACATTTTCTTAGCCCAGCGTCTGGTCCGTAGTTTTTCGACGGCCCATTTGATCAGGGGAGTACTGCAGACTGCCGCCAGCACAATGATCAGGCCATAGCTGCGCAGAGAATAGTAAGTTACAGTGTCTGCCCAGGGCAGACTGCCGGCGCCGAACATAGCTGCGATCCGTTGGCCTGCAATAGTCAAATTAGCTGCGTCAAAGACCACGAAACTAAGCAGCACCACCAAAAGGACAAAGAGATGCCTGATCCAGCCCGGTATTTTTTCTAAAATCGAACTGAGCCAGACTTTTTCTACTACCAGCAAGACAGCGAAAATCAGCCCCCAAACTATAAAATTCCAGGCTGCACCGTGCCAGAAACCAGTCAGAAGCCAGACAACAAGAATGTTAAAAACCAGACGGCCCCGGCCGACCCTGCTGCCGCCCAGGGGAATGTAAAGATAGTCACGAAACCAGCTGCTGAGTGAAATATGCCAGCGGCGCCAGAATTCCGTGATACTCTTTGAAATGAAGGGGTAGTTGAAGTTTTCCAAAAACTCGAAGCCGAGAATGCGACCGAGTCCGATCGCCATGTCGCTGTATCCGGAGAAGTCGAAGTAGATCTGCAAGGTGAAAGCGACAGCATATATCCAATGGAAAAGCACCGTTTGATCGGTCGTTTTGAGAAAAATCTGACAAAGTTCACCCAGCGAATTTGCGAGGATAACCTTTTTTGCCAGCCCGATTAAAAAGCGGCGCAATCCTGAGCGAAACTTCTCTATGCTGTGCTCGCGCTCATCCAAGCCTGCCGCGACGTCTACATAGCGCACAATCGGTCCTGCGATCAGCTGCGGGAACATCGATACATAAGTCGCCAGCTTGATTACGTTCCTCTGGGCCGGCGTCTCCCGACGGTGGACATCAACGGTATAGCTCAATATTTGAAAAGTATAAAAGCTGATACCGATGGGCAGGGCTACTTTCAGCAGGGGAAGGGACATGCCGGTTGCAGCGTTGAAATTTTGTATAAAAAAGTCGGCATACTTAAAGTAACCGAGCAAGGCCAGAGAGAAAGTTACCGCCAGAACCAGCCAGACTTTCGCCAGTTTCCTGCCCTGATGTCGTTCTATAAGAAGTGCAAGTACATAATGCACTGCTACCGATAAAAGCATGAAGAGCAGATAGACCGGCTCGCCCCAGCCATAAAAGGCGAAGGAAGCGATCATCAGCACCAGGTTTTTCCCTTTTTTCGGCGTCAGGAAATATATGATCAAAACGATGGGGAGGAAATAGTACAGAAAGGTAATGCTGGAAAAAAGCAAGGTCTCTCCTCTCCGGCCTGCGCCGGAACTGGC
>JAAYEX010000273.1 GCA_012728535.1 Clostridiaceae bacterium
AAAATACAGACAGCCCTGCCCGTGGTCACAGTCCTCACAAACTCCGCAACCGGGTCAGAAATGAATGGTGGCGCCGTAATTGCAAATCCTGCAAGCAAGCAAAAACTCGGCACCGGTTCAATAGCGATCTTGCCGCGTTTTTCAATTCTCGACCCCGAGTACACGATGACAGTGCCCGGACATCTAACTGCAGCCGGTGTTGTCGATATTATGAGCCATACTTTTGAAAACTACTTCACTCCGGTGACCGGCGGTTATGTTCAGGCGCGCATCTGTGAAGCCCTTCTTCTAACTTGTATCAAGTATGGTCCGCTAGCCTGCAATTTTCCTGAAAACTACGAGGCCCGTGCAAATTTGATGTGGACCAGTTCCCTGGCTATTAATGGCCTTTGTAAATGGGGGCAACAGGTCGGCTGGTGGTCAGTCCATCCGCTGGAACAGGAATTGGCAGCATTCTACGATACTACACATGGAGTGGGTCTGGCGATCCTTACTCCTGCCTGGATGAGGTACATTCTTAACGACAGCACAGTTCATAAGTTTGCCGAATATGGAGTAAATGTCTGGGGCATTGATAAGACAAAGGATCCTTACGACATCGCAGGGCTTGCTATTGATAAGACGGAGGACTTCTTCAAGTCTTTAAATATGCCTGCAAAGTTATCTGAGCTCGGCATTGATGATGAGCATTTCGCTGAAATGGGTAAACGTGTAGAAAGCAGAACATTGCAGGGCTTCGTCCCTCTCACAGCAGAAGACGCAGTAAGAATCTACTACTCTGCATTGTAAAGATAAGATGACAATTTTTCGGAAACGTGCTTTTATCCTCTTATCTTATATAAAGCTATGCTAAAATCTCATAGGATTGATATAGAACGTATCAGGTCAGGAGTGATTTTTGATGCAAAACTCGAAAAGTAAGATAAGTACAAAAAGCAGAAGCAAGCACACCAAGTGGAGCGTTTTTCTCCTGCTTCTCATAATAGTATTTTCCATGCTGACACTTGCAGCTTGTGACGAAAAAAAGAATCCCGGCCAGTCAGGAACAAGGCCGACTACAAATGGTCTTCTGCCCGGTCAACTTGAACCCGGCGAGCGGGATCATGTTGCTTTCATTTTGGAAAGTTCTATCACAAGCGATTACGGCAAGAGTGCCTATCAGGGTCTTCAGTTAATTTCTGCAGCCAATGCAGAAACCAGATACGTGGAAAATGTCACCGTGTCTGCGGCCTATAGGATTGCTGAACAATTAATCAAAGCGGGATATAACGTCATTTTCTTTGATTCTCCGGTTTTTGACGACATTGCTTCGGATATAGCAAAAAACAACCCGAATGTTATGTTCTTTGTGACCGATGGCAACAACACGGGCAACAATTTGGTGAATATTTCTTTCAGAGAAGAGGAGCAGAGCTTTCTTTTGGGAGCAGTATCTGCGCTTCTGACTCCTGAAGACAGTGTCGGACTTATTGCCAAATATCCGGAAGACAGGCAAACAATCTTAAGCGAAGCTTTTGAAGCAGGAGCCAGATTCGTAAACCCCACTGCTGTCGTCCGCAGCTTCGTTTTGGATCCTGAACAAAATGATGCCTCTATTCAAACAGATCAGTTGATCGATATGTATAATCCCTCGATACTCGCCGTCATGGCCGGAAGTGCCTCTGAAAGTGCCATGTCGTCCGCCCGTAAGGCAGGCTTGAGGGTTATAAGTGCTGAAACCGGGTTAAAACTGCTTAGCCCTGTGACTGAGCCCCCGGAGCCCGCGGAGACTGTTACGGACGATGAGACTGTTACTACTACGACGACTACTCTTCCTGCTCCTACAACGACTACAACAGTTCCCTGGTCACCCGGCGCGACCCGAAGCACTGTGAATGAAGACGACCCTAATTTATATGACCCTGCCACCATCAAAGTCCTGCTTAAACGAGCTGAAGCTTATCTTTACGCTTACGAGCTCTTTCGCAGCGGAGATTTGCCGGCTGATACAATTTTCTGCGGGATAAAGGAAGGATTAATTACAGTCCAAGATTACGCAACTGATATTGGAGAGGACCAGATCACTTCCATCGAATATATTGTGGACACTATCGCTCAGGGTGATGTCAGCATCCCTCGCTAAGTACGGGGTGCTCAAAGGCAAAATCTTCCTGATACAAAGCCGCCAGCATGGCGCGGTCTCTTGCTTGAGGTAAAATCCACATAACTTTGGCTACGGCAGCTTCTGTACTGAGGCCACCCTGGGCTAACAGGCCCAGTCCTTCGGTTCTCTGACCGACTTCATACCTGGTGAGATCTTCGTCCTTTGATAAAACTTGTGTTCCCAAAATTACAAGGACTCCG
>JAAYEX010000032.1 GCA_012728535.1 Clostridiaceae bacterium
GGATTGATGAAATCACATCTGTTCATCCTGAGATTGACCGGGTGGAGGTCAGAGGTCAGGCTATACTTTTTGAAAGCGGCATCTACGCCAGGCTGCCGGATGACATGAGTGAAAATCTGGCTCTGGCTGCTCTGGATGTATGCGGTGCTCCCGCCCAGACAGCACACATTGTCAAAGCCAATGATTCAGTACTGATTCTGGGTGCAGGCGGCAAGAGCGGCATGCTCTGTGCCTATGAGGCTATGCGGCGTGTCGGCCCCTGCGGCAGAGTTGTCGGAGCAGACTACAACCGGGAGTCACAAAGCACCCTGGTCGACAATAATCTTGTACATGAATTCTTCATTGCTGATGCCCGCAAGCCGGTAGAGCTTATGGACAAGGCTCTCGCCTGCAATAACGGCAAAGAATACGACGTCTGCATCAACGTGGTGAATGTCGAGGGCAGCGAAATGTCCTCAATTATGCCGGTCCGCGATGGCGGTCTTGTTTATTTCTTCAGCATGGCAACCAGCTTCACCCGTGCAGCACTTGGCGCTGAAGGAATCGGAAAAGATCTGACAATGATAGTCGGAAACGGTTACAGCAAAAATCACGCAGAAATCACCCTGGACATTCTGCGCCAAAGCGATGCCCTCCGTCGGATTTTTGAGGAAAATTATTTATAGAAATATCTGTAAATAGAAAGGATACACAGTGAAAGCTGAAGATAAATATATTAATAAAAAAGGCGAGGCCAGGAGGCAGGAACTCTTCTCTGATGTCTCTGATGACCAATGGAACGACTGGCACTGGCAGGTCCGCAACCGCATCTCTTCAGTAGATGAATTGAAAAAATATCTGCCCCTGGATGATGATGCAATTGCCGGAGTGGAAGAAGCCCTGAAGCATTTCCGCATGGCCATCACCCCTTACTATCTGTCTCTGATCGATCCGGATGATCCTTATGATCCGGTTCGCTTGCAGGCGGTTCCCAGCTATATGGAAGGCGTGCACAAGGAAGAGGACTTACTCGATCCTCTAGAAGAAGATGCCGACTCACCGGTCCCCGGTCTGACCCACCGTTACCCCGACCGTGTACTTTTTTTGATCACTGACATGTGTTCCATGTACTGCAGACACTGTACGAGAAGACGTATGGCGGGGCAAAAAGACGGGGCGCGCAGCCGCAGTGATATTGATGCCTGCATTGATTATATCCGCAGCAAGCCAATGATCAGGGATATCGTCCTTTCGGGCGGTGACGCTTTACTGATGGACGAGGACCGGCTCGAATACATTATTTCCGAACTGCGTGAGATTGATCACGTAGAGATTATCCGTCTCGGCACCCGCACACCGGTGGTCATGCCGCAACGGATCACCCAAAAGCTTTGTGACATGCTGAAGAAGTACCAGCCGATTTGGCTCAACACTCATTTCAATCATCCCCAGGAGCTTACTGCAGAAAGCCGCAGGGCCTGTGAACTGCTGGCAGACTCCGGTATTCCGGTAGGAAACCAGTCGGTACTCCTCAGAGGGGTCAACGACTGCGTGCATGTACAGCGCAAGCTGGTCAACGGCCTGGTCTACATCCGCGTCCGTCCCTACTATATCTATCAGTGCGACCTGTCGCTGGGGATCAGCCATTTCCGCACTCCGGTCAGCAAGGGCATTGAGATTATTGAAGGCCTGCGCGGCCACACCAGCGGTTTCGCTGTACCCACTTTCGTGGTGGATGCCCCAGGCGGCGGCGGTAAGATCCCGGTAGGTCCCAACTATATTCTTTCACAAAACCCCGACCACACCGTTTTACGCAATTATGAGGGTGTGATTACAAGCTATAAGGAGCCCGGTGAATATAAGGCGGAATGTCATTGCCCGGTGTGCAGAGGCGAGGAAAGAGTTGAACATATCGGTGTTTCACGCCTTTTGGCCGGACAGGACCTCAATATCGTACCCAAGTTTCTTTTGCGGAAGCAAAAAGTTGAGGAAGGCGTTAAGTACGAATAAGTGAAAAAACCTTCTACTGCTGAACTCATTAAGCTAAGCGGTCTGGAAAACTTGCGTTCTCTGGCTATCATCGGTTTGTCCAAAAACGCCGGTAAAACCACGAGTCTCAATCATCTGATCCGGGCCTGGACCGAAGAAGAGATGGAGCGACCTTTGGCTCTGACTTCGGTCGGTCGCGACGGTGAAGGGGAAGATATTGTTTCCGGCATCTGTAAGCCACGGATTTATTTGCCCAAGGGCCACCTTCTGGCAACATCAGTGGCCTCGCTTAAACGCTGTGATGCCCTGGTGGATCTACGTGAGTTGTCCGGCATCCGGTCGGCCTTCGGCGAAATTGTTATAGGCAAAATGCTGAGCGATGGCTATGTTGAGCTGGCAGGTCCCTCTCAGGCATCTGAACTGAAGCTCTGTGAAGACCTGCTGCGCGAGGAAGAGCCGGATTGTCTCTACATTGTGGACGGAGCTCTTTCACGCCGGTCGCCGGCCGGCGGCGGCGTTACGGAAGGAGTGATCCTGGCCGTTTCTTATGGGAAATCGGCTTCGGCAAGCGAACTGACGGAAAACTTAAAACACGCGGTCAAACTGCTCACCTTGCCCGGAGTAAAGGCCGGAGACAAAGAGCTGATTCGGTCAGCTATATCGGAAGAAGAAGGGCTCCGGGCCCTGGCCCTGGATGGAAAAAGCGGCGGAGTTCGTTTACTAACTGCCAAAAGCCTCTTAGGCGAGGCTGAACGTATTCGTGACTTTTATCATGAAGGTGACCGGCTGCTCTTTTTACGCGGAGCTATTACTGAAGCTTTGCCGGCTGAGCTTTTTAAATTGGCGAATCTTCAACAACTGCAGCTGGTGGTTGAAGACGGCAGCCGGCTTTTTATCGAAAAAAACACCGTAAAGAGGTTGGAGGCTGCAGGTGTTGAACTGAAGGTTCTTTATCCCCTGTCTCTCCGCCTGATAACTTTCAACCCCCGGCTGGAAGACGGAAGTCCGGTAGATAATCCCGGCATAGTAGATGAATTACAGCGGGTTGTCTCAGTCCCCCTCTATGATTTGGGACCGACATCAGTCTGATTGATGGAAGGAAAAGCGAGCTTGTGATTTGTTCAGAAGGAGAAAGGAAGCGGCTGGGAATCGATCAGATTCTGGAGGCCTGTGTTTGTCGCTCCCCCCAGGGCCGTGCCTTGAAGGAGCAGCAGGAGTTTTATGGGCCTTCTGACCGGGACGCTTTGCGTACAGAATTCCGGGCAATCGCCGATATCCGGGCTTCTTTGAGCCGGCTGGCCCCGGAATGGCGGTCGATTGAAAGTGTTCTGGGACGTTTTCGCAATATCGGAGCAACTATTCGCGGTATTAAAAAGGGCCGATTGGTCGATGAAAGCGAATTGTTTGAGCTGAAGCGCTGTTTTTCACTTATCCGCCAGCTTTGCGACTCACAGGAAGCCCTGGCTGCTGCAGACCTTAGGATCAACCCCCAGGATGAGGCTGAAGCCCTGCTCAATCCGCCGGGAACAGCGACCAAGGGTTTTCATCTTTACAGTGCCTATTCGGAAGAGTTGGATTCGGTCAGGCATCGCAAGCAGCTGCTCGAGGCCCGGATACTTAAGGCTCAGGGTGAAGAAAGGCAGGAGCTTCTGGCTGAACGATCCTTGCTGGTGACGGAAGAGCAGGAGGAAGAAAGTAAGCAGATTCGTCGGCTGACAAGAGAGTTGGAAAAGCATATGGCGCTCCTGGATGAAAATCTGCATGCTGTAGCCAGGCTGGATTTTCGTCTGGCCAAAGCCAGGCTGGCTGAAAGCTGGCAGGCTCCGTTGCCTGAGATTGCTGATGACCATATGCCCGTTCAGATCTTGAAGGCCTGGCATCCTCCGGTGCGCAAAAATCTGGAAGCCGCCGGTGCTGAGTTTACCCTCCAGTCAATCAGCCTGGCGAAAGGCTCAACTGTGATCTCCGGCCTCAATATGGGCGGCAAATCTGTGGCCATAGAGAGCTTCCTGATCTGCCTGTATCTGTTGCAATTAGCTTACTTCCCGCCTTGTGAAAAAATCAGCACTCCCCTCTTTGATTATTTCGTTTATATGGCGGAAAATCCGGGCAGACCGCTTGCCGGTCTTTCTTCTTTTGGAATGGAAGCAGCCCGCTTGCGCGAGTATTTCCGCCTGATCGAAAGAGGCCGGGCCCTGGTTGTAATGGACGAGCCTTGCCGGGGAACCAATCCGCACGAGGCGACAGCTATTGTCAGGGCGATCTGCCGAATTTTTGCAAGTAGCGATTCCTGCCTGCTGATGGCAACACATTATGAAGTTCCGGCAGGCGCCGGCATTTATCATTATCAGATTCGGGGTCTGGGCGATTTATCTGAGAAAAGGGCAGCTCAGCTGGCTGTCAGCGTCACGGCTCCGGACGAAACAAACAACACCGCCTGCAGCATTGAGGATGAAGATCTCGAGGCTGTAAGACGCATCAGCCAGCTGATGGATTACCGGCTGGTAAAAGTTGAAGATGAGACAGCAGTGCCGGCAGGTGCTATCCGCATTGCCGAGTTGATGGGTATTGACGAAGAGGCTCTAGCTGTTATGCGTGACGCATACGAAGAGCTGGAAGACAAGGAGAATTAATGGCTGAATTACGATTAGATTGGGATAAGGTGGAAGAGGCGCGGACAGCAGCAGCTGAAATCGCGCGAGACACTGAAGAAAAGCTATCAGCTTATACCACGGTAACGGTGGAACGTTCGATCGCCAGGCTTTTCGGGGTTGACGGTGTGGATGAGCATGAAGTTCCGCTGCCCAACAGATTGGTTGAAGTCCTGCTGGAGAAAAATCTACTGGGTTACGGCGCAGCTTACTATATCGGGCGTGCCGCCATCGGGCACGGCCTGGAGCCACAGGAGTTTGCCGAAGAGCTGGCTGCCGGCCGGCTGGATCCTGCCCGTCTCAATCCGGTTGATCCTTACGAACTGAAGCTGTGGATCGATGAGGCGGCCGAAAAAAGCATGGCCCTGATCAGAGCAAACCGCCTCCGGCGTGAAGAACACCTGTACAAGTATGGTGAGCACGACGGGCCCTTGCTTTACGTCATCGTAGCCACAGGCAATATTTTCGAAGATATTATTCAGGCTCAGGCAGCCGTAAAGCAGGGTGCGGATATTATTGCCGTGATTCGCAGCACTGGTCAAAGCCTGCTCGACTACGTACCTTACGGGGCGACAACCGAGGGTTTCGGCGGCACTTTGGCCACGCAGGAGAACTTCCGTCTGATGAGGGCAGCTCTGGATGAAGCCGGTGCCGAAGAGGGACGCTACATCCGTCTCTGCAATTATTGTTCCGGCCTCTGCATGCCGGAAATTGCTGTCATGGGTGCTTTGGAACGACTTGATGTCATGTTGAATGACGCACTCTACGGTATTCTGTTTCGTGATATCAACATGCAGAGGACCCTGATTGATCAGAGTTTTTCCCGCATGATCAATGGTGCTGCCGGGATCATAATCAATACCGGCGAGGACAATTACCTGACTACCGCCGACGCCTATGAGCAAGCCCATACCGTCCTGGCATCTCAGTTCATTAACGAACAGTTCGCCAAAGGTGCCGGCATGCCCGAGGAACAGATGGGTCTGGGTCATGCCTTTGAAATGGACCCTGATCTGCCCAACTCCTTTGTCTACGAACTGGCCCAGGCACAGATGGCGCGTCAGATTTTCCCGCATGCTCCCTTGAAATATATGCCTCCGACAAAATTCAAGACCGGCAATATATTTCAAAGCCACGTACAAGATACGCTCTTTAATATGATCAGCGTCTTGAGCAAGCAGAAGATTCATCTGCTCGGTATGCTGACGGAGGCAATACATACCCCCTTCATGTCAGACCGTGCCCTGGCCCTGGAGAATGCCCGCTACGTCGCCCACAGCATGGCGGCTTTATCAGATGATATAGAAATCAAGGAAGGCGGCATCATGGAGCAGCGGGTAGACCTGGTCCTGACCGAAGCGCTGGAGCTTTTGCAGAATATTCGGGCCAACGGTATGTTCCGAACTCTGGCAGAGGGTGAATTCGCCGGCATCAGGCGTGATCCCGACGGAGGCAAGGGTCTGGACGGAGTGGTATATCGGGAGGAAGCTTACTACAATCCCTTTATTAAACTCTGTCTGGATGAAGAGTCCGAGATCAGGGCCGGTTTTTTGGAAAAAAGAAAAGAGGGTCAGGATGAATAAAACAGATTCAACAGCTGACAAGAGGATTCAGGCGGATCTGTCACGGCTCAAGCCTTACGGCGATACCATGAACGACGGCAAGGTCCAGCTTTCTTTCACACTGCCGGTTGCTGACGATGAGAAAGGCCAGGAAGCTGCCAGACAAATTATTATGACCATGGGTCTTTCCAACCCCGCTATCACCTGGCATCAGGCTCTTGAGGATGGTTATACCTTTTACGTCGGCTACGGTTCGTTGGAAAAATCTATTGACTACCACTCTATTCACGTTGAAACAGTGGACGTGGAAGTCATGAGCATGGAAGAGACCAACGATTTCATCAGTCGGCATTTCGGACGCAAGGTGAAAGTAATCGGCGCCAGTACAGGCACCGATGCCCACACGGTCGGTATTGACGCCATCATGAATATGAAGGGTTATGCAGGTCACTTCGGCCTGGAACGCTACAGCATGATCGAAGCCAAGAACCTGGGCAGTCAGGTCAGTAATGAAGATTTCATCCGCGCTGCCCTGGATTTTGAGGCTGACGTCCTTCTGGTATCTCAGACGGTAACGCAGAAGAATATTCACGTGCAGAATCTGACCGAGCTGGTTGAACTGCTCGAAGCCGAAAGACTGCGTGATCGTTTTATCCTGATCATCGGCGGTCCGCGCATCAACCACGAGCTGGCTAAAGAACTGGGCGCTGACGCCGGCTTTGGCCCTAATAAATACGCTGACGATGTTGCCAGCTATTTTTGTAAAGAATTATTGGAACGCAAAGAGGCAGGTATCTGACCTGCCAGGCAGCTTGAATTTTCAACAAAGAACAGGATAGAGAGAGGATAAAATGCGATCAAAAATTACCGCTTATGAAGAGATTGTCAGA
>JAAYEX010000274.1 GCA_012728535.1 Clostridiaceae bacterium
ACCCATCATCAGGAAAAATGATTGGTCTACATCCTTGATAACTCCCGTAGCCAAAAAAGCGATAAAAACACCTGTCGCTGCTGTGGAAGATTGAATTATGGCTGTAAAAAGAATTCCCAATATCACCAGGAGGATGGGGTTGTGCATGATTTCATATTGGAAAACTTTGGAGAGCTCGATGCTGAGAAGCGAATCAGCACCGCCGATAGCCGTTTCCATAACCTCAAGGCCGATAAAGAGCATCCCGAATCCGATTAAAAATGGCGCAAGCTTGTTAAGAGTTTCGTTACTGGTGGTGAAGATAATCATGACGCCGACAAAAGCCAGAGCTGCAAAAACATGGCTAATGTTGAAACTACCCTTACTGACACCTGAAAGAGCAAAAAGAAAGGCGGTCAGGGTGGTACCTACTTTTGCGCCTAAGATAAATCCTGCCCCCTGCTTAACCGATATGATATCCGCATGGGCGAGTCCTACGGTCATTATTGAAGTTGCGGAAGAAGACTGGACCAATGCTGTTGAGCCGATTCCGATAGCGTAATTAACGACTCTGTTTTTGTCCATCTTCTTGAAAAGATTGCGTATGCCGGGTCCTGCACTTTGCTCCAGGCCGGAGCTCATCTGCTTCATGCCGAACATAAACACAGCAACTCCGCCCAGCATAAGCAGAATATTCATAAAAATTTCCATCAAGACTCCCCTAAGTTGACTCTGCTTTAATCCTTCAGCCCTTAAAATAACTGAAAGATTCTTTTCATCTTAGATATATTTTATTTCTTTTTGCGCTTGTTTAAGACCACGATCAAGATGGTTGTTCCGATAGCCAGAACACCAATCAGGATGGCTATCAGCCAGATCATCCAATTAGAGCCGAGCCAGGCCTCTATCGGTGGAACAACAATAACGTCCATTGGTGTTTCGACCATAGCTGCTGTTGTCGCAGGGGGCCGGACCGTTGTCGGTGGTTCAAAAACAACATCTGCTAAAACTTTGATCATGATAAGATCTCCTTTACTATTTCAACTGTAAATACAGCAGTCTCCTAAAACAATACTTCAATCAGTTTGCCTGCACCGAAAGAGCAGGCATTGGCAGCCAGAGAAAAACAAAAAGGCCGCTTAATTGTCTCCGCGTATTTTCGATAAAATCCGCCTTCAATAACAACAGCTGCCGTTTCAAGAAAAACAAGTACCAGCACCAGGTTCAGTTTCGTATACATCCTCGCAAGATACCAGCTCATTACTACGACCGGGTTCGTGAGGACGTTAAGGAGCAGCAGGAGGAGAAAATCCCATTTGCTGCGCTTCCCTACAATGAAAAAGAAGATACTTTCAAATAAGAGGGTAAGCGCGAGCGATAAGCCGAGGCTTGTCAACAGCTGCTCTGTCATTTCTGTTTCACCCCGCGCACTCCTGCCAATAAGATCGCCAGAGAAATCAAAGAGAGGAGAGCAAAAATCGAGAAGGATGAGATAGCCGGTACAATATTAAGGTAAGACGGGACAAAACCGATAAAGAGTGCGAAGGTCAACAGACCGAAGGAAAAACCTTTGGCGCCGGGAAATGACTTAGCCATGGCCCAGAGAGTGAGTGGCATTGTCATATTGAAAAGGAAAAGCGCCGCAACACCTGCCAGGGGATAATTTCCCAGAAGGAAAAGCAAGGCTGCGCCGCCAAGGGATAACAGCGATGTCCGCCGGATTCCGATCTTGTCCGAAATGATTCCACCGGCCGCCTTTCCGAAAACTACAGCAGTTGTAAGAATCACAGCCCAGTGCCAATTGGACTTCCAGGGAAAGGACAGGGTCATTCCGACAAAAGACCGCAGGCAAACTACCAAAAAAAGCAAGCCTGCAGCGGCAATGACGCCGGTCTTGCCCGTACCTTCAAGGGAAAAAGCTGCGTTGTCAGATGTTTTCCTGATGAAAAGAAGAATTGACAGTACGGCCGCAGCTAACATAATAGTCGTACTGTAGGCCGGTAAAGCTGTCCCCCGTCCTGCTATGGCTCCGAAATATATGCCGAAGGCACCGGGAGAAACAAAAACACCCAGAGGCCAACACTTTTCCTCGCTGATATTTAGAACATCTACACCTGCTCCGACATGAAAGGCGCCATTTCCCAGGCCCAAAATTACGGCAGCCAGGATTGGGACTGAGATTAAAAGAGGTGATATCAGCACCATCAGACAGCCTGTGGCAGCGAAAAATGCATTGCGGTTCAGGCGATCGGCAATAATGCCGAGGGGCATCTGCATGGCAAAGGCACAGAAGTTGTAGAGCAAAATAATTGTGTACCAGGCAGGAGTATGTGACAACAAACGGAACATAATAAAGGCACAGCAGAAGTCGACAAGAAAATGAACGACTGAATATATGATCAGCATAGAAGTCGATTCTTTGATGTGCTTAGCGGTCATCGTAATTACCTTCTTAACGCAGAGAACTAACTTCTGCTGCTACAAATCAAGACTTTCAATGTGCATGAATCCGTTAAGTTTAAGTATATCACGTCTTATTGACGACATATGAAAGCGGGCCTGACTTGCAAAAAACAGGCCCGCTTTTTGCCATGTAATTGTTTTACCAGCTTGAAAAGAAGCGGCAGCCACCATGCTGAACCACAAAACGCTGTGATTCGTGCCAGGACGAATAAATCAGATGTGCGGCATAGAAGTAGTAGACCGTGTGCTGGACGGCGCTCCCACCTTCATCAAAGACAAAGGCAACGGCCCTCTTGGTAGCGTCAGTCACACTGCTGTGAATCCTGGCTGTGTAACCCCATTGACGTGCGATCTGACCGGTATTGTAAATCCCGGTCAGAATCATGGTGTCACGGATGGCCTGGGCCACCAGAACGGCACCGGTATAATCGTTGCCGAATTCACCCATGATCAAACCTTCAAGAACGGCACGATCTTCCACCTGGACTATCCTGCCTACATAGTTAGGGTTCGGATTGGGTATGGAGAGCAAGAATGTGCCTTTAGCAGGTGTAACTGCTTCAGGAGCTTTCGTCGTTGCCGCTGTTGTCGCAGGAGCTGTCGTCGCAGGAGCCGTAGTTGACGGAGCTGCTGTAGTTGCAGGAGCTTTCGTCGTTGGCTGAGTTGTCGGAGGAGTTGTTGCCTGCGTAGAGGGTTTTTCTTCTACGGGGGTATTATTCCGTTCTTCAGGAGAACTGAGGTACTCCTCACTTTCTTCCCAGTCTTTTCTTAGATTACGGATTCTTTTTTGTTCAATGATTTGTTTGGCGTTTTCGTCACCTTCAAGCCCAGCATTAAATAAGGGGTCTGAAGTTGGATCATTTGTGTTGCTATCTGAGTAAGAGTGTAGAGAAACTTGAGTGATGTCTGATTGATCTTCTGTATCCGTATATAGCCGGTCTATTCCTCTGCCTACTTGATTATCTTCCAAATCCAGCAGGCCTTCAGGTAAGTCTAATAAAACTGACTCTTCTGAAGATGGTCCCCTGGATTTGTTTTGTTCCATTCCACTACTGTCCTTGACTGACTTTTTAATCGAATCGTGGACGGCTAAGGCCGGAATAGCTACCGCTATGACCGCGATCAGAATTGCCAGTGTCAGGCTGGTAGATTTTTTAAAAACATGTTTGGTCATGTTCCATCCTTTCCAAGACAGAGCTTTTTCTGAAGCTCTGAATTCTTTCCTAATAAAAGAAATAGGATCTTTGCGATCCTAAGCAAGTTTTTTGTTATGCCAAACGTGTTGTATTTTATCCATGGCGATTTTTTTAGGCTAGAGTTGAAAGCACAAAAAAACAACGTCAATTTTGCAAAAGCATGGCTAAAAAGAAGAGAGAAAAGTGAAAAAAACGCGATTATTACGCTAGTGTTACATGAGAATTACGTAATGAAGTGAAAAAAAACGCGGGAATCAGGGAATTGACTCTATTTTGACTTTCGGGAAAAAGAAGGAGGTCACTGGTTGTGACCTCCAAAAAAGCTATAGTGTTTATTCTTTTTTGCCGAATTCTTTCTTGGGTTTTGAATAAGCTGTTTCTGTCATTGGGAGGGTGTTACGCAGGATTCCATCCATGACATAATAAGCATTCTGTGCCGCAGGTGCTGTCGGAATCGTGGTGATTTCACCAATTCCCTTTGCACCGTAAGCAACGTCGAGCAGGTCTTTCTTTTCAACATAAATAGCATGGATATTCGGAATATCCGTTGAACGCAGGAGTCCCAGGGTGCCGAATTTAGATTTCACGTATCCGTCTTCCGTCTTGAAGTCTTCGGTCAGGGCATAGCCCATACCCATCAGGACGCCGCCTTCAATCTGTCCTTGAATCGAGAGCGGATTGACAACCTTGCCTGAGTCATGGGCTGCATAGATATCGCTGACCCTGCCTTCATCATCCAATATAACCAGGTGAGTGGCATAGGCATAAGCAATGTGAGACTTGGGATTAGCTTTGTCCGCACCCAATTCATCTGTCGGTTCAAAATACTCTGCCTCAAATTCGCGTCCTTCCAGCTTGGTCAGGTCGCCATCAACTTCATTCATGGCTTCTACAAACTGCTTAGTCGCCATACGGACGGCTTCGCCGGAGACCAGAGTCTGGCGGGAACCGGAGCTCATGCCGGAATCGGGAGAATTTTCAGTATTGGAAGCGTGCACGTGAATATCTTTCCGGCCTAAGCCGCTGAGTTCAGCAACCATCTGAGCAAAGACCGTGGTACTGCCCTGGCCAAGATCTGAAGCTCCGCAGAAGACTTCAACTTTGCCATCATGAACTTCCAGACGGGCCCGGCCTTTGTCCGGCAGACCAACTCCAACCCCGGTATTCTTCATGGCACAGGCCAGGCCGGCACGTTCACGGTTAGCTTCGTAAATATCTTTAACTGCCTCTAAAGTTTCTTTCAGGGCTGTAGACTCATCAGCAATCTGTCCGTTCGGTAATACTTTGCCCGGTTCGATCGCGTTACGATAACGGATTTCCCAGGGGGAGATGCCGACTTTCTCCGCCAAAAGATCCATCATACATTCGAGGGCAAATTCTGTCTGGCAGACTCCGAAACCGCGGTAGGCTCCCGAGGGTACATTGTTTGTATACACGCCATAGCCGCGAATATCGGTATTTTGATAGGTATAGGGACCCACCGAGTGGGTGCAGGCGCGTTCCAGCACCGGTCCGCACAGTGAAGCATAGGCGCCGGTGTCGAAATAAATGTCTGCATCCAGACCGGTAAGCATTCCTTCTTCATCGCAGGCCAGTGTGAATGTTGCTTCCATCGGGTGACGTTTGGGATGGAAGGCCAGGGACTCGTCGCGAGATAACTTGACCTTGACGGGTTTGTTCAGATTAACAGCACACAAGGCTGCCAGATGCTGAACAGAGGCATCTTCCTTGCCGCCGAAAGCGCCGCCCACATAGAGGTTTTCTACAACAATGCGGTCAGGATCCCAGCCCAGCATGATCGAGATTTCTTCCTGGATGGCATGGGTGCTCTGGTCTGAAGATAGTACCTTAACTCCATCTTTGTAGGGAAAAGCTACCGAGCATTCAGGCTCCAGGAAGGCATGTTCAGTGAATGGTGTGCTGAAGCTCTGAGTGATAACATGGGCTGAGTTTTCAAAAGCAGTCCTGACATCGCCGCGTGTGATATGACGATACTGGCACATATTGCCGCCCGGGTGAATGTCATCCGCATCATCAGCCAACGCTGCTTCAATCGAGGTATATGCTTTCAACTCTTCATAGTCTATCTTGACAAGGGCCTTTGCCTCTTCAAGAATAGCTTCATTCTCTGCTACCAGCAAAGCCACAGCATCACCCACAAAGCGGGTGACATCACCTTTGGCAATCATCACGTCCCAGTCCTGCATAATATGTCCGACCTTGTTGTTGGGGACATCATCAGCAGTATAGACAGCAACAACACCCGGCAGTTCCAGGGCTGCGGAAAAATCGATATCAAGTATGCGGGCTCTGGGATAGGCTGAACGTATAGCGGAAGCATGCAGCATGCCTTCCATTTCGACATCATCCGTGTAGAGACCGGTGCCCGTAACCTTTTCGCGAACGTCGTTACGGAAAGCAGGAAGGCCGACTCCGTAATCAGCGCCTTCTTCGCGGCCGCTGTCTATTTCTTCTTCACCACGCAGGATGGCAGCAGTTAACTGAACACCTTCAATGATTTTCTTATAGCCGGTGCAACGGCAGATGTTCGTGCGCAAAGCTTTCTTGATATCTTCTTCACTCGGATTGGGATCCTTGTCAAGCAGGGCTTTCGAACTCATTATCATGCCCGGTGTGCAAAAACCGCATTGTACAGCTCCCGTGACACCAAAGGCGTAGACATAAGCTTCACGTTCCGTCTCGCTCAGTCCTTCGGTTGTAATAACGGTTTTACCCTCCAGCTTTGAGGTTTTACTGGTACAGGCTTTAAGTGCCCGGCCGTCAATGATAACGGTACAAGTCCCACACGTTCCCTGACTGCAGCCGTCTTTGACCGACTTGAGTTTCAGATCATCGCGCAGATAAGTCAATAAAGCCTTGTCTTCACCGGTACTTACTTCCTTGCCGTTGACCGTAAATGTGTATTTTTCATCCATGCGTATTAAGTCCTCCTTGATTCAGGTAAAAGATGAATAAAATATTGAAAATGAACACAAAATAATCGAATATCATGGGCCAAAATCTATACTTATTCATATGATACTATAGAAATACTGTCAAGGTACAAGCCAAAAACAGTTGCCTCTAACGGATTATCGGGCTTTTCTTTAGGCAGTTTATCCTAAGAATTTTCACAAAAAACTTAGCAACTAAATTGGTCTATGTTCAGGGATTTATTTCCGGAAGTTAGCCATATTCTCCGATTCGGAGTATGGACGAAATTTTCTTGATCTTTTATTCACGTGCTCAGCATAATCTCGTTATGGGTAAAGTGAGCTTAGATCCACAAGGTGCTTTAGCACACAGACTGCGGTATTTGCGTTCAGTTAAAAAGCTGAAGCAAGTCGATGTGGCATCTGCAATAAATATCAGCTCGCGGACCTATTCCAATTATGAACGTGCCTATAGAATGCCTGACCTCAGGATCCTGGCCTCTCTGGCCGATTTTTTCAATGTGTCTACGGATTATCTGTTGGGCCGGACGACCCTGCCTCATTGCTACCCCAGAAACAAAAAAGAATTGGAAGATGTAACGAATGCAAGTGTCGCAATCTTTAAGGTCGCGGACTCCCAGCTGGATAATGAAGCCTTATATAAAGAAGCTTTCTCTGAAACTGAAGAGGATGAAGCAGAGGATAATTAAAGACCGCCCGGCTCATAGAGCAGCTTAGCTTTCATGGCATCGATAGACTCTTTACTTCGTTTTTTTGCGACACGCATAGCCCGAACATTAATCGCCAGAACATTAATAGAAGTGTAAAACTCAACACCCCCGCTTACTGCAGCCTGTACCTGGGCCAAAATTTCCTGTGTAGATGAACCATAAAAGATGTAGAGATCCAAGCTGATGATGATGCCATAGGATTCTTTGCGGATCTTAGTATCAACCACCTGTTCTACACCTTCAATCCGCAGGGCTAGCAGACTGATCAGGTCTCTCATCGCTTCATCGGAAATAGAGAAATTTCCCAGGGTGGAAAAAGTGGGCCGGACGACCGTTCGCTCCTGGTCGCTTTCGGTGGAAGTGTAAGTCTGGCTGCGGTCAAAACGCCTTATCAACTTTTGCAGAGGTTCTGTAAAGTAACCGGAGAAATCGTGCTTAATCTCCATGCTGGGGACAGGAATGGTATGTTTACCTTCAGAAAGACGGGTCTGTCGCGCTTGATTTCGTTCTTCTTCTGTAGTGACATCCTCAATCCGCAACTTGATCGCAGGCTGGTTGAGCCAGAGATTATTGCATATTTTTTCGAGCATGGCGTCAGAGGTGCCGATGATCATCAGGGCCGGAGGCATATGTTCGCTCAGGGCCCGCCTCATATTTTCCGACCGGGTCGGATCATCAAAAATAGCACGGCGCACTGACTCTATCTTGGTCTCAGCCCGCTTGGCTGAAGTACCGGCCACTATGCTGCTACCATGGATCAGCAGACCATCGTCTATGATATATTCAATTCTGTATTCTCTGGCTATGCGAATAGCAGCGGTGCTTTTGCCGCTGCCGCTTTGTCCGACAAAAGATATGACAGCGATATTTTCCAGCTGTTGACGTATTTCAGCCTGAGACCGTTCCTCGTAAGCACGTTCCCGCTCTGTAATCTGTGTCAGTACTGCATCGGCAATGCGGCCAAAGGGATTGAAAAAAGGGACCTGGCCCGAAAAAGGTTCATCCGCTTCTCTTTGTTCAGCATCTTTTTCCAGTTTTCTGACAGCATCAGCCGCCAGCTCTTCCTCATCGGCAACTTTATGCCGCCGCAGAACAGTGTCTTCCTTTTTTTTGCTTTTTTTTCTGCGCCTTAGCCAATCAAACATTTACTCTACCGGAAGCTGTATCACTAATTGCGGTCAGGAGACTAGTCTTCCTCATCCTGTTCCCAGTTGTGGTAAACATCCTGTACATCATCGTTGTCTTCAAGCTTATCTATCAAATTTTGCATCTGCTCAAGCTGAAGTGGATCGCTGAGCTTGTTCCAGGTCAGGGGAACGGGCCCCAGACTCTGCTCCAGAATCGTATATTTTTCAGCAATAGCCTTGCTGACAGCTTCGTAATCTCCGGGTTCAGTCATAATGTCTACGATATGTTCGTTGTCGAGATCGATGTCTTCCGCTCCGGCCTCAAGGGCCAGCATGATAAGTTCGTCTTCGTCGTCAATATATTCGCGTTCAACAATGACGCTGCCCTTTCTCTCAAAAAGGAAAGATGCGCTGCCATCGGTACCCAGATTTCCGCCGTATTTGTCAAAAATATGTCTGACTTCACCTGCAGTACGGTTACGGTTTTCCGAGAGTGCCCGCACTATAACTGCAATGCCGCCGGGGCCGTAGCCTTCGTATTGAATATCTATAAGTTGTCCGCCATCGGCGTCTCCGGAAGCCTTGTCGATTGAGCGCTGGATATTGTCATTAGGCATATTCGAACTCTTGGCCCGGGTGATAATATCCCGTAAGCGTGAATTCTGTTCAGGGTCAGGGCCTCCCTCACGGACTGCGACCTGTATTTCCTTACCGAATTTGGAGAATATTTTTCCGCGCTTATTGTCTGCTGCTGCCTTGCGGTTCTTAATGTTATTCCATTTCGAGTGACCAGCCATTTAGCCTCCCACCTCTCTAAAGATATCTTAAATGTATTATTTCTATTTATATTGTCTCACATGAGCAAGACTCATGGGACGGCCAAAAAGCGTTCTCCCTGCGGAATGAGCTCACCACTTCCGGCTGTAATATCCTGAACCAGAAATTGAAGTTCACTGACCATCTCGGCATTCGCGCCCACCAGTAGTTTTACTTTCTCGGCAAACTGCGCTTCATCCTGATAAAAACCTGCGGCCTCCAAACGGGAGATCAATTTGTCAAAAACGCTATACTCCACTTCCAGAGAGAACAAATGATAACGGCAGTATTTTTTAAAACCGGCTTCAGCCAAAGCGACTGCAGCAGCCTGCGAATAGGCACGTGCCAGGCCGCCAGTACCAAGAAGTATGCCGCCGAAATACCGGACGACGCATATTGCACCCCGGTCAATGCCGGCACCCTCCAGGACGTCCAAAACCGGACGCCCACCGGTACCCTGCGGCTCTCCGTCGTCAGAATACTTCTGAATCAGGTAGGGACTGTTGGTCTTCCAGGCATAGACATAATGGCGTGCCGCCGGGTATTCTTCCTTCATTCGCTCGAGAAAACGAATCGCATCGTCTTCAGAAACGATTGGAGCACAGATACCAATGAAGCGAGACCGCTTAATTGTATATTCCCGTCTGGCCTCTGTGGCAATGGATATATAACTTTCTTCCTGCATTGGCATGTGCTCCGCTGCTGCCGCCTGGGCGGCAAATCATTACAGTGGGCGAATAATCTCAATGCCGCCCATGTATGGACGCAGTACCTCTGGTACGACAATGCTTCCGTCCGCCTGCTGGTTTTGTTCTGCAATGGCAGGCAGGACTCGTGAAGTCGCCAGACCGGAGCCGTTAAGTGTGTCGCAGAATTCGACTTTTCCGTCTTCATCTCGACGGAAACGAACATTGCCGCGCCTGGACTGATAGTCACCGGCATTGGAGACAGAACTGACTTCCTTGTAGCCTTCCATGCTCGGAATCCAGATCTCAATATCGTAGGTCTTCTTCATGGCAGCTCCGACATCTCCGGCAGCCAACTTGACCAGCTGATAGTGGAGGCCCAGGCCTTCAACCAATTCACAGGCTTTTCTTACCAACTCATCCAGGGCGTCCTCAGACTCCTCAGGTTTTGCAAACTGGAACATTTCCACTTTGTTGAATTGATGACCTCTGATCATTCCGCGTTCATTGGCGCCGTGGGATCCGGCCTCCCGGCGGAAACAGGCGGTGTAGGCGAAAAGTTTATGTGGAAGCTCATCTTCAGACATGATTTCATCCCGGTGGTAATTGACCAGAGCCGTTTCAGCTGTGGGTAAGAGGAAACGGAAGTTATCGTCATTGCTGCGAATCTCGAAAATGTCGCCCAGAAATTTGGGGAACTGTCCAGCAGCGTAGCCGGCATCATAGTTCAGCAGATACGGCGGCATGACCATTTCATAACCGTCAGCCAGATGTGCATCTATAAAATAGTTGATTAAGGCCCATTCAAGGCGAGCACCCATACCGGTGTATAACCAGAAGCCGCTTCCGGACAACTTTGCCCCGCGCTCATAATCAATCATGCCGGTTGCGGTCAAAAGATCAACATGATGCTTGGGCTCAAAATCGAACACCCTCTCTTCACCGAAAGTGTGGACGACCTGATTGGCTTCCTTGCCGCCTGCGACAACATCGTCAGCAGGCATGTTCGGCAGCCCTTGCAGGTAGACATCTTGTTCCTCCTGCATGGCATCTATGGATTCGTCATTGGAATGAATTGCTTCACTAAGCGCCTTCAGCTCGTCCAGCAAGGCAGTAGTGTCCTGACCGGCCTTTTTCAACTTGGGGATCTCAGCAGATTTCTTATTGCGTTCGGCTTTAAGATTCTCAGTAGTGTGCATCAGGGCACGCCGGGCAGCATCTTTTTCCAGAAATTCTGAAAAATCAATATCAAGCCCTCTCTTAGCCAGTTTTGCGGCAGCCTCTTCGGGATTATTGCGGATATATACGATATCTAACATATGACTCCTCCATATATTTATAATTATCTGAATGTGTAGCTAATTCTATCATAAACCGTCAAATCCCAATGACAGGGCAGGCTGAGTGAAAATGCCAGTTGTTACAGATGACACAAAAGATCTTTTTATTGGGAGTTTTTGCCTGCAGCTATTAGAATGCAAGCTAATCTGTTTTTAAATAATTGCTTGCTTAGATAAGGAATATATATGCCCGTAATTGATATGCCAACCAATGTGCCCGTTCTTACTGTTTTTATTCAGGGGCTGGCCAGTTTTTTTTCGCCTTGTATTTTTCCTCTGCTACCTGTCTACATGGGTTATCTGGCGGGAGGCACTTATACCATTAAAGAAGACGGAACTCTGGAATATCCCCGTAAAAAAGTCATGTTGAACACCTTGTTCTTTGTTTTGGGTATCAGCTTTGCCTTTTTCCTGCTGGGACTGCTTATGGCAGGCGTGGGGACTTTCTTCAACAAATACAGCCATATCTTCACCCTGGTTGGCGGCATCATAATCCTTCTGTTCGGACTTTACCAATTGGATTTTTTCGGACCGTCAAAAACTTTGTCCAGAGAACGGCGTCTGCCGATAGCACTGGAAAAGCTGAGTATGAACCCGTTGACAGCCTTGATTATGGGTTTCACGTTCAGTTTTGCCTGGACACCTTGTGTCGGACCCACCCTCACCAGTGTCCTGATCATGGCTGCCGGAGCTACAACACGTGGCTTGAGCGTTCTTCTGCTCGGAATTTACTCACTGGGTTTTGTAATCCCTTTTCTCCTGCTGGGTTTATTTACAACGCAGATTCTCGGTTTTTTGAAAAAACGACCCAAAATAATGAAATATGCCGTGATCATCGGTGGGCTGCTGATGGTCGGTATCGGCGTCTATATGATTTTACAGGTGCTTCCGATAGGCACCTGAGCGGCTTAATACATGCGGTCGCATGAACGTTAATTATCAAATCTGGAAGGATCGGACAAATATGAAAAACAACACGAAGATATCAATTAAAGTAATTACTTTGCTTATTGCAATGTCGCTTTTTCTAACAGCTTGTGCTGATACAGCTAATCAACCGGAAGCAAGCGAAAGCGTGACAAGTACCGCAGCTCCGGCAAATAGCGAAAGCACAGGGACTACAGAAGCTGAGAAGAATGAGGTTTTTGCGCCTGATTTTACACTTCTTGATCAAAACGGTGTCGAACATACCCTTTCAGATTATCTTGGCAAGAAGATCATCATTAATTTCTGGGCCAGCTGGTGCGGGCCCTGTAAGGCTGAGCTTCCACTCTTGCAGGAGTATTTCCTTGAGCAGGGGGCCAATGGAGGTGAGCTGATTATGCTCGGTGTGGCAAATCCTTCAGAGGACGCACTGAGTCAGGAGAAAGATCTTGAAGGACTCAAGGATTTTATTGAGGAAAACGAACTCGAATATCCAACGCTGATGGATCATACCGGTGTTGTTTTCGGCAGTTACGCTGTCAGCGCTTTGCCAACCACATTCTTCATCGATACGGACGGTTCCCTGGTTGGATATTTCCCCGGTGCTCTAACCCGTGAAATTATTGATTACGCAATGGGACAATTTAAATAAACAGGGATGGATAGCTGATACAGTTGCTCTTTAATGTTGCATAAATACACATACACGGTATAGATTAGTCATTAAATTGTTATATAAATAAGGGCGATTCATAGATCTTTATGACCTGATCCGGACTCGAAAAAGTTGCGGGAGCTACATCGGATGTGCGATCTGCCGGTTATTTTCAGGCAGAGCCAGCTTGAATTTGCTGTTTTTCTGCTTGACAATACTTCTGTGCAAAATTATACTTAGTTCATATTTTCTTCACATTTTAGAAAATAACGATTGTAAAAACGCATCTTTAGTCCACCGAGAAGCGGCAATCAAGTTGTTGTATACGGATTTGCCAAGGGCGAATCACCCTCTGAACAACGGAGGAACTCACATCTCATACAAGTGGATGAAAAAATCGAAGAGTATGTAAAAGTCGCCGGACTTCCCATTGGGTATAAACAATTTGTGGAAATAGCACGCGAGATCGACAAAACGGGTATCAAGCTGCTCGTCTTTGACGAACCGACAGCTGTTCTGACTGAAAGTGAGGCCGAACGCCTTTGTCACATTATGCAGCTCATAGCCGAGCAGGGAATTGCCATTATTTTCATTACGCACAGACTGGATGAAGTTATGTCGATTGCCGACAGCCTGACAATTCTGCGTGATGGTGAGCTGGTCGACCATGTTTCCACTGATGAGGTTACTGTAGTAGACATAGCAGGGCGGATGATCGGCCGGAAGATGGAGCGTCTGGTTGAAGTCAAAGAGGCCCGCGAAGTTATGAGCGATGAAGTCGCTTTAGAACTGAGGAACTTCCACGTTGACATGCCGGGTGAACAAGTTAAGGGCATGAATGTCTCTATTAATAAGGGAGAGATTTTCGGCTTTGGCGGACTGGCCGGCCAG
>JAAYEX010000275.1 GCA_012728535.1 Clostridiaceae bacterium
CTCACGACGACCGGCAGAGCGGCCTCCGCGAGCTTCTCCTACACTGTATGCAGGAAAGTTATAGTGGTGCATATAACGCCTGCGCTCTTCGGGATTAACGCCGTCAAAGCGTTGGCTGTCTGCAAGTGTTCCCAAGGTCACAACAGACAAGACCTGAGTCTGCCCGCGTGAGAAAAGTGAAGAGCCATGAACGCGAGGGATCACGTCGACCTTAGCTGTAAGTTCACGAATCTCATCCAGGCCCCTGCCATCAACACGACGCTGATTATGTGTCAAATGATGACGTACAGCAGCTTTTTCAACAGCTTCAGTGAGCTCGCCGACAAACCCGACCAGTTCCGGGTCCTTTTCTTCGAGATATTCACTGATGGCTTTAGAAATTTCTGCTACAGCAGCTTCACGCTGAGACTTGTCAGGATTTAAAACTACTTCACTCATCTGATCAAAGTATCTGTCCTTGATTTCACTATGTAGCTCTTGCGAAGCTTCAGCTGAAGCAAACTCGAAGGTTTCCTTGCCGATTTCATCTTTCATCTGCTGAAGCAATTGGCAGACCCTTTTAATTTCCTTGTGTCCGGCTTCGATCGCTGCCAGCATTACATCCTCAGGAACCTCATCAGCCGCAGCTTCAATCATCATGATTTTCTCACGGGTTCCTGCGACATAGAGATCCAATTCTGAATCACAATAATCGTCATAATCCGGATTAACAATAATCTCGCCATCGATCAGGCCGACCTGGGCAGCTGCAACCGGTCCATTCCAGGGAATGTCGGAAATTGCCAGGGCGGCTGATGTGCCGATCAAGGCAGCTACCTTAGGCGAAAAATCATAATCGACTGAAAGCAACAGATTGCTTACGACAACATCTCTTCTCAGGTCTTCAGGAAAGAGAGGGCGAATTGTGCGGTCAATAGCACGGCCATTCAAGATGGCGTTTTCGGTCGGGCGTCCTTCACGCTTAAAGAATCCACCCGGAATTCTGCCGACGCTGTACATTTTCTCTTCATAGTCAACTGTCAAAGGGAAGAAACCCATTCCGGGACGCTCACTCGCCGAAGCTGTAGCTGTCGAAAGAATCGTGGTATCTCCAAATTTCACCAATACTGAACCGTTTGCGAACTGAGCCAGCTCGCCTGTTTCTAATACTAGTCGTCTTCCATTAATATCCATTTCGTATGTTTTTGTTAACATCGTTTCATTAACCTCCTGTTAAATGCGAAACGCTTCAATTGCTAAATACACAAAAACGCAGGCAGAATTTTTGCCATGCTTAAATTTATCCAAGTGTATTCATTCATGTGGGAATCAGCTAACAGACGGTAGAGAGTAGAGTCCGCTACTCTTTTATCAAAAAGAGAAACGCAATCTACGTTCCACAGCCTGCCACTTAGTATCTCTTGACACAAAAGGCGGCAATCAAGTGATTGCCGCTGCTGATTCGTTTACCTTCTTAAGTTCAATCTGCTGATCAAGCTACGATAGCGCTCGACATCTTTTTCCATCAGATAATCAAGCAATGCGCGTCTTTTACCAACCATTTTCAGGAGCCCATGTCTTGAATGGTGATCCTTCTTGTGTATCTTCAAGTGTTCTGTTAACTCGCTAATACGTGTGGTAAGAAGCGCTACCTGAACTTCAGGTGAACCTGTGTCACCGAATCCGGTGGCATACTCTTCAATAATTCTTTGTTTAGTTTCTTTGTCCATTTTTCCTCCTGGAATCCTAGTTCAGCGTAACGGTCGGACGATCCTGAAACGATGAACCGGTCATAACGTAGCAATGTTACCACAAAATAAAACAATTGGCAAAAGATGAAACAGTCAGGTAACCTAAGCTTTTTCAGCCAAAACGAGCTTACGGAACATGTCACCTCTTTCCTCAAAATGACGGAAGAAATCGAAGCTGGTTCCCGCAGGAGATAAGACAACCGCATCTCCCGGAACAGACAGGTCACGGGCAGACCTAACAGCCTCAACGTAACTGTCGCAGTGTCTGATCTCAAGTTCTTCCAATTTTTCAGCTCCGGCAGCCGCAAGAACCGAAGCTTCAATTAATGGAGCATTGGCTCCGACGAAGACTATACGGGATGTACTCTTGACAATGGCTTGCCCCAGCTTCTCATAGTTTGAATTCTTATCCTTACCGCCGGTGATAAGAACAATATCTCTTCCCTGCTCACGCAGGGCTTCCAATGTTTTGAGCGCTCGGTCGGGGCTGGTATCGATAGAACTGTTATACCAGTCAGCTCCGTCAAGCCGACGGATCCATTCCAGACGATGCTGAACTCCTCTGAAGGTCCTTGCCACTAACTGCATATCTTCAAAACCTGCACTGTCCAGCGTCGCAAGAACAGCTGCCTGAATATTGTCCAGATTAAAGCGTCCGGGCAATAGAACCTCATCTCGTGACAAAAGGGCGAATTCCAAATCATCTGCACAGGTTCTTAACTTTAATGATTTCTCATCCAGCCAGCTGTGAGCTGCTTCACTATTATCACAATTAAAAAAACGAACTTCAGCCTTTGCTTCTTTTGACCAAAGCCCGGATTCGGCATCGTTAGCATTAAGAACCAGAATATCTGCCTTATCTTGCAGCTGAAATATGTTTTTCTTGGCTGAGCAATATTCTGCAAAATCCAAATGATAATCCAGATGATTGGGTGCCACATTAGTAACGACAGCGGTGTGAATCTTTGCTTTCATATCAATAAGTTGAAAACTGGACAACTCAACTACCACCTGATCACTGCTATTGATATCTTCAATCTGATCAAGCAAGGGGGTACCGATATTGCCTCCGAGATAGACCTTATGACCGGCTTGCTTGAGGATCAGACTGATCAAAGTAGTCGTTGTAGTCTTTCCATCACTGCCGGTGACAGCCGTAACAGGAGCGGGGCACAGCTCCAGAAAAAGCTCCATTTCTGATGTAACACGTGCTCCCCTTGCCCTCTCAGCGACCAACTGAGGCAGGTCCGGACGCATGAAGGGTGTGCGGAAAATAAGATCGAAACCTTTTAAATTATCTAAATAATCAGAACCCAGAGACCAGTTCAATTCTAATCCTTCAGCCTCAAAATCATTTATGGTCTTTTTAAGGACCTCGTCTTCTTCAGTAAGCCGATCAAAGACATGTATTCTTCCCGTTAGAGGATATAACCAGCGAATCAGCGGACGATTGCTGATACCGGCTCCCAGAACCGCGACTTTTTTATTCATAACATAGCTTCGAAATTCTGCTAAAGTTTGATTGGACATCTGTTTCCTGCTTTCACAAATTTAATAATTTATGCTTGCAATATTAGCACCATTCAGCTATGATAGACAACGTTCACGCGGAAGTGGCGGAATAGGCAGACGCGCTAGCTTCAGGTGCTAGTGATCAGTAGATCGTGCAGGTTCAAGTCCTGTTTTCCGCACCACAGGCCCGTAATATCGATATTACGGGCTTTTTAACAGCTAGGGCTTCTCCACTCATGACAGATTCTCCGGAACTCTTTAATATAAGCATAGCAGTGCGCGAGCTGGCTGAATCAAGTCGCAGAGAAGGCGGTCTGGCATCCCCCTATTACGGAGGTATTTCCGGTCCTGAAGGTATAGCTTTACATAAGGAGTACGTCAGGCGAACTCCTGAGTTTTTCCCCGGAGCTGAAACACTTTCTGAATACAGTTTATCAGGCAGCTATGTTCATCCTGATCTCCCATATGTATTACATGTTCAAGGACGCTGTGACACCATTGCTATCGAAGCGGATAGGCTTACTTTGGTTGAAGTGAAAAGTTTTCGTGGTGACGCTCGATTTTTGCCGAAAAATGGTGATATCGTTCATTGGTCGCAAGCAAAAATTTATGCTTATCTCTTAAGTCAGTCTGATTTCCAGGCCGAAAACAAGATAGATACTGCAGAGATTACTGTCGCCCTGCATTACCTCTCGCTAGATAGCGGAGAGTTAATCGCACATGAGGAAACCTTAACTTATGAGGACTTAAAAAAATATTTTGCTTCAATCTGCCAGTACTACCTGACCTCCCGAACCGCATTGATTGCACATCGAAAACGTCGCAACATCCTAAATAGCAAGGCATCTTTTCCTTTTCCAGACTTGCGCCCGGGTCAGCATGATATGATGCGCGAAGTAACCGCAGCTATTAGAGACAAAGAGGTTTTATTTGTCAGTGCTCCCACCGGTAGCGGAAAGACGATTGCCGTCCTCTACCCTGCTCTAAAAGCTCAGGCTCATAATTTGAATGACAGCATTTACTATCTGACCCCGTCACGCTCTCAACGGACCGTGGCCGAAGATGCACTGGCTCTTTTGCGCCGGAACGGTTTTTTGGTGCGGGCAATAACTATTCGCGCCAAAAAGTCAATGTGTGCCCAGCCTCAGATATTTTGCGACAAGAACAAATGTCCCTACGCAACAACTTATTACGAGAGATTGGAAGAGGCTTTAGCCGAGTTTTCTCCCAAACAGGACCTTTTGCCGGACGACATTTTCACACTCGGACAGAAATACCGCCTGTGTCCTTATGAGTTGTCCATAGATCTGATGGATAGCTGCGACCTTGTTATCTGTGATTACAATTATATTTTTGATCCGCAAATTCGCTGGAAAGACAGGCTGGATGATTCTAAACACAGGTACACGCTGTTGGTTGATGAAGCCCATAATCTTGCAGAACGCAGCCGATCTATGTTTTCGTCAGTATTGGAATCAAAACAAATTACTGAATTGAAAACGATCTTGTCACAGGCCACAGGAGCCGACGATCCGGCCTTAAAATCCGTTTTTAGTGCCATGGAAGAGCTGGAGGCCTTTTTTGATTTCTATGATAAAGCTTTGGACGAGAATGCAGC
>JAAYEX010000276.1 GCA_012728535.1 Clostridiaceae bacterium
AAAGAATGGAGGTTTCTATGATTTTTGCTTTGACCAATGCAGTTCAGGATCGTATTAAGAAAGATAGCAAGGCCGGTTCCGGGCGCTCCTGGCCTGTGCTTGGTGCGGACGGGGCCAAAGAAGCAGCCTTCACCCTGCTTCTTCAACAGGTGGATGCTCTGAGCGATAGTCCCGTGCACAAGCTGGAAGACTGGCTTTATACAGAAGAAGGTCTGGAGCAGGAGCTCTATGATATTCGCCCGGATGATAGAAACCCTGCAACTTATCTGGAAGCTGATCTTTTCTTCGTTCATTTGCGCAAGGAGGAAGGAAGAAATATTCTCTATTTTGCCCACCAGGCAACGGCTCTAACCATTGGTTTCCAGCTTGGCAGCCACAAACTGCGAAATGGCCGCAAGTCCCTTCTGGAAATCTTTTACACAGGGATGAGACGGCTGGGATACTCTGCAGATGATTTGGAAGCATACTTCACGCATTCACCTCTGAGCGCATTTACGACTACCGGCGATCCCAGTAGAAGAAGTTGGATGAACAGCATTCTTGGTGAATATTATTTTCGTTCCTCTCAGGTAGCTGCCGGTAAGCGGCTGCTTGAACGGGATAACTTTTTGTATAATGAGCATAAGACTTATCTTTGGCGCAAGAAAATCAGTTGGAGTCGGCCGCCGATCGAGATGTTTAATGAATTCTTTTTTGAGGCGACCGGAATCAAACCTAAAAGATCAATTCCCGCCTACAGTGTACAGGTGCGCTTTTTGGACGAGCTAGAGGCTGAACAGGCTGAACGCGGTGGGCTTCTCGGTGCCGGGCAAAACAGGATTTACATAGAAGATCTGCCCTGGCGCCGTTTCCTGATACCGGCCATGGTCAGTTGTGCAGATCTCAGTGAGGTCATAATGGCTTGTTTCGGCTTGCTGAATTACCATTGGACTAAGTATGTCCTGCGAGAGGAGGCGGCCTTACCGGAAAATGAGTTGCTGATCTTTGAGTCGCAGGATTTTGAAGAGAGCATCGGAATGGAGTTATACATTCGCGAAGATCAGCCGGAAGAGACCATGCCTACCTTTTTAGATCAGGGTAATAGTTCGATCGGAGTGCTCTATACAAATCGGGACATGTATCAATTCTGGCAGTATGACTTCGGCGATAATTTCTGGTTTGAGATTGAAGCGATAGAAACAAGCAGCCTGGACCGCTTCGCGGTGGAATATATAGATGGCGGTGGAGACGCTCCGCCAACAGATGTAGGCGGCTACGGTGGTTTTGCAGACTTTAAGAACGCACTCAGGGCTCCCGCAGACGAGGAGAATGCCGATCATATCCGCTGGGCTGTCGAGGTCGTTTATTGGCATCCGTATGATGCCGAGGTAATACGTGATTATCTGGATAAGGTGAATCCGATCGGATGGATCAGGTTCAGTTCTTTCGATTTCAACAGTTGGGCTTTTAAACGAGATACAGCCGCAATTCTGGGAAAACTGAAAGTTCCGCCGGTCGAGGGTTAGTCTTTTAGGCATAATATCGTGCCTGGCACCGAATGATGCACAAAAGTGTACCAGGCACGATTATCACCGATTGAGAAGCTGTCACTTTTTAATGTGAATAGGGAATAATGCTTCGTTGATATTGGGAGTTTTAGGCTGGGCTAAATTATATCTCCATATGCTGGCATCATAGTCATTGTTTTTAATTGCATTTTCACCGATGCCACAGACATCCACTCGTAATATTCCATTACCTGCACTGAAACGGTATGAACCCTGAGGATTACCTAAGCTACCGATCATCAAGTCTCCGGTGTTAAGTGAATGCCATTTTTGAGTATGGACGTCACGCGCGTAAAAGTTCTTCATATACATGTCTCTATGATAGAAATAGCCTTCTTCAGAGTATTGCTCCAGAAACTGTCCCCCACCGCATATGAAAGATTTCGGCAGGTGTGTATCATAGATGGCTATCAGGGTCACTTCTTCTGTTTCCAGGTCCATTACATATGTAGCAATATAGGTCGTAGCCGCTTTTTTATCAGCATAAGAACGAAGTACAAAACGATACCAGTGCTTAGCTTCCCAGTTATGTTTTATGATCAGGCCTGTTCCGGATCCTTCGCCATCGAATGAATCTGAAAGCTCTGCAGGGTAAATGCAGGTGGGCGTCAGGATATCACCGTTATCTGCTTCACTTTGCCATATAGAGGTGATCGCTGTTGTTGAGCCGTCCCATATGGCCTGGAGTCCTGCATATCCGTGCATATCTTCAATGTCTTTATATCCCTTAACACGTTTGTATTCTTCCATATCCATATACCAATTGGGAAGAGCCCAGTAGGTGCTGTCCGGTTGCGAGGATGTATAAAAATCGACCGTAAGGAAATCATATTGTCCACTTCCAGAATTATCAGGAAATCCCCACACCATGAGTGACCTAGTTCCTTCATCTTTATCCGCAGCGATCATTTCCGGTGTGACTCCGGTCCTGTCAATTACTGCCCATAGATCTGGGTTTGGGGTATATGAGGTAAAGTCCTTGCCATAGATATCGGGCAAGTCTCTGGATATAAGCTTATGAATCCTTGCGTCCAGTGCATCCTTCTCTTTTTGCTCCGGCAGGTCAATGATCAGCTTTTGTGCCTCGGCGATGTCATCCATGTCGTGGCTGGCTTCAGCCTTTTGTACGGTAGCTACAGCCTGAGCCAAGGTCAGCATTTTAGCCAGCTCGGCACGGCTTACCGAAGCGTTGGGTTTGAAGCGTCCATCCGTATAGCCCTTAATAATGCCATTGCTGGCCAGGATTTTGATATGATCTTCGGCATAGTGGCCGGCAGTATCTTTCC
>JAAYEX010000277.1 GCA_012728535.1 Clostridiaceae bacterium
CAAAAGAGCCTGCAGAGAAAAAGGCTCCCGTGGTGAGCAAAGAAGAAAAGAAAACAGTTGCTGAGAAAATAGTCAAAAAAGCAGAGAAGCCTGCGGCAAAGAAAGAAGTTGCGGCAGCAAAAACCACTGCTGAAAAAACTCAAACTTTGGAGGACGCCAAAGAGGTGAAGCATTATGAAGAGGCAGCGCGCGTTGCAGAATTATCACGCCCGCTAACGCAACAAGTTAAGGAAGTTGAAGTGAAAACTCCAACTCCGCCGAGAAGAAAAGAAGCGGAAACACCCCCGGCTAAACCCAGAGTCAGACCGCAGCAAGGCAGCTATGTCGGCAAAGATGCTGACCGGCCTGTGGCAGATCGTCGCCAATCACTGCCGGCAGATCATCGTCAGCCCCAACGTGGGCGCAGCGCGCCGCAAGCAGACCGTAGTCAGCAGCAGGACAGACGCGCCGGTGACAGGTCAAGGCAGCCTGCCGGAAGAACGGATTCCGGACCTGCAGCCAGAACTGCTCCCGATCGTGGCCGAGTTACACAGCAGCGGCCGGTTGTAGAAGCAGCCAAGCCGGAAGTGATCGAGAAAGATATTTCCCGCAAAACATATGCGCAAAGACAAAAACAGCAAGATCGGGACAAGCATCGTGCAGACCGTGAACGCGATAAGCAGCGCGAGCGACAGGAGACTCTGGAACTTGAGCGTAAACAACGTCTTGAGGCCAAGGCTGAAAGAGAGCGCAGAGCTGCCCAGGTTCAAAAGGTTATCTTGCCTGAAATTCTGACCGTTAAGGAATTGGCAGAAGCTTTAAAGAAAACCACAGCTGATGTCATTATGAAATTGATGGAACTTGGTGTGATGGCCACCATCAACCAGGAAGTTGACTTTGACACTGCAACAATTATTGCGGGTGAATTTAATGTTGAAACGGAAAAATTAGTCGTAGTTTCAGAAGAGGATATTCTCTTTGATGACACTCCCGACAAGGAAGAGGATCTGGAAGCCAGACCGCCGGTTGTGGTGGTCATGGGCCACGTCGACCACGGTAAGACATCGATTCTGGACTATATCAGAAATACGACTGTTACTACGGGCGAAGCCGGAGGCATAACCCAGCACATAGGTGCATACACTGTGGAGCTGCATGACCGCAAGATCACATTCCTGGATACTCCGGGACATGAGGCCTTCACAACCATGCGTGCACGGGGTGCCTTGGTAACTGATATTGCTGTCCTGGTGGTTGCCGCCGATGACGGCGTCATGCCACAGACCATAGAAGCTATCAACCACGCACGTGCTGCAAATACTGAAATAATTGTGGCGATCAACAAAATCGACCGACCACAGGCAAATATAGATCGTGTCAAAACAGAACTGGCCCAGCACAATATTATGGATGCTGACTGGGGCGGAGAAAACAGTATTGTTCCTGTTTCCGCGCTAACCGGCGAAAACATGGATGAGTTGCTGGAGACGATCCTAATTACAGCTGACATTATGGAACTGAAGGCCAATCCACACCGTCAGGCTAAAGGCACGGTAATTGAAGCAGAGCTTGATGCCGGCAGAGGCCCGGTGGCGACCGTGTTAATCCAGCGCGGTACCTTGCATACCGGAGATGCGATTGTGGTCGGGTCTAATATGGGCCATGTCAGAATGATGCGTAACGACCGTGGAGAACAGGTTACTGAAGCCGGACCATCAATGCCGGTTGAGATACTTGGTCTCTCTGAAGTGCCTGAGGGCGGCGATATTCTCTATCAGGTTAAAGATGAGAAAGTGGCCAGAGCTCTGGCAGAGCGTCGTCAGGATGAGGACCGCGAATCAAGATTGCGCGCATCTTCCCACATGTCACTCGAGACTCTCTTCAGCAAAATGGACGAGGGTGTCAAGGTGGATCTTAATGTCATCGTCAAAGGTGATGTTAAGGGGTCAGTCGAGGCCGTTCGCCAGTCATTGGTAGGACTTTCCACCGACAAGATCCAGGTCCATGTCATACACAGCGCTACAGGCGGAATAAATGAATCAGATATTCGTCTTGCTGAAGCAGCAGACGCAATTATTGTTGGCTTCAACGTCAGACCTTCTGCAGTTGCCCGTGGTCAGGCAACGGAAGCTGATGTGGAAATCAGGTTGTACAGTGTTATTTATGAGATGATTGAAGAGATCGAACACGCGATGAAGGGCATGCTTGCTCCTGAATATAAAGAGGTTGTTACTGCTCAGGCCGAGGTCCGTGAGATATTTAAGATTACCGGTGTTGGCACTGTTGCCGGCTCGTACATGACTTCAGGCAAAGCGCACCGCAACAATAAAGTCCGGGTGGTTCGTGACGGCGTGCTTATTTATGATGGTGAGCTGGCTTCGCTGAAACGCTTCAAGGATGACGTGCGCGAAGTATCTCAGGGCTATGAATTCGGAGCAGGTGTGGAACGCTTTAATGATATCAAAGTCGGTGATGAGCTTGAGTTCTACACCATGAAGGAGATTGAGAATGTCTAGCAGACGCAGCATGCAAACAGCTGACGAGGTGCGGCGCATTTTGTCTGAGACTTTGCGTAATAAGGTCAAGGATCCCGTGCTGGATGCGCGGGTGTCCTTTATTGAGGTGCGCATGAGCGGCGATCTGGCTAATGCAAATGTGTATTATAGCGTGCTAGGAGATGATGAAAAAAGAAAGGCCGTTAGCCTTAGCTTGAGCAAAGCTCACGGCTTTTTTCGCCGTGAACTGGGCCGAAAGCTGAACTCGCGTCTGACTCCACAGATTCATTTCATAGAGGACCGTACTATTGCCGAGGGCTTTGCCATTGATCAACTGATCAATAAAGCGCTCGCAGATGATCAGGCCGGCCCGCAGGGAGACTCAGAAGATAACAGGGATCCAAGTTGAGAGATAAGGGATTAATGAGCAGCTTAAATCAAGACAAAGACACAGTTGCAACAAGCATCAGTCATTTGGCCGGCTATTTATTTGACCAAAGTCGAAAAGAATCGTATATCGGAATTTTTCCGCACGCACGGGCTGACGCTGACGCTCTGGGTGCTGCCCTTTCATTAGCAATAGCCCTGCAAGACCTGGGTGCGGAAGTGGAAGTTGTTGCAGATGAGAAAGCAGCCCCTTCACTGGAGTTTCTTCCGGGAGTAGAGACCATTGTCTTGTATAGTGAAGAAGTGGCTGACCGGCAGTTTGATCTGGCAATAGCAGTTGATCTAAATACCCCCGACAGACTGGAGAACAGAGAGCAGTTATTTCTTCAGGCCTCACAGCATGCGATTGTTGATCATCATGTGCGCGATGAAGAGGATAAGGATAATGAACTTATCTATACCGGATCATCCTCAACCTGTGAGTTGATTTTTCGATTGATTTCAGCTCTCGAAGCATTGTCCTCAAAGAAGGTTTTTAATGACGATATCGCCGTCTTGCTAATTTCCGGAATGATGACGGATACAGGACGTTTCAGCTATAGTAACACAACCCCGCGTGCACTCAGACAGGTAGCCTGGCTGCTCGAAGAGTTTAAGGTGGATCTTGCTTTTTTGACCCATGAATTGTTTGAGCGAACCACTGTGACACAATTGCAGATACGTGGAGATGTGCTGGCTTCGATGAAGCTGGCAGCCGGTGGGCGCATTCTCTACGCTTCAGTTCCCCGCGAAATGATGAATAAGCGCAAGGCTACAGATGATCACCTGGATTACCTTTCTTCAGATATGCGCGAAGCAGACGGAGTTGACGTTTCAATCTTGCTGCGCGAATCACCCGACTGCACGGAGATTCATGGCAGTGTTCGTTCCAACAGTTGTCTGGATGCAGCAGAATTTGCCCAGTTATTCGGTGGTGGCGGACACGTTCGTGCATCGGGCTTTACTATCGAGGGCATGAGTTTAAAAGAAGCTGAGACAGAGGTTTTAGCTCAGGCGGAACGAATGCTTGAGCAATGTTTGTAAATTGGCTATGGTAGACGATCAGGGGATCATTCTCATCAACAAAGACAGTGATATAAGTTCAGCTGCAGTTGTCGCGCAAGTGCGGCGGCTTTTGGGCATGAAACGGGTTGGTCACTGCGGTACGCTGGACCCATTTGCTACAGGGGTTTTGCCTGTTGTTTTCGGTCGTGCCACTGCGGCAGTACCGTATATGAGTGAGTATGACAAAGAATACCGCTGCCGGATTCAACTTGGAAGCAGCACGGATACCATGGACCGTGAAGGTGAGATAATCGCACAGGTTGCTGAGGATTTCGATGCTTCAAAACTGGAAGACTGCTCCTATATTGAGCAGCTGCTGAACTCTTTCCTTGGTGAGATTAAACAGCAGGCTCCGCTTTATTCAGCAGTCAAGGTGGCGGGAAAACCACTCTACAAATATGCCCGGCAGGGGGAAGAAGTCGAGCGTCCCTGGCGCACAGTCACTGTACACGCGATCAAACTCCTGGACATTTATCACAGAGAAGGTTTTGAACTGCCGTGCCTGGATGTTCTTTTCTCAACTTCAAAAGGCACCTATATCCGATCTCTTGCTGACTCAATCGGTGAAAAATTGGGCTGCTATGCTCATGCTGCAGAGCTTGAACGTACTGCCTGTGGCCCTTTTGCTTTGGATCAGGCGGTGAAAACAACTGATTTGTTCGATCGCTTTGAAAAATTGGAGCGAGATTCAAAAGTATTTTTGTCGACAATTATTGATGAGGGGATTGTCAAAGCAACTTTATCGGCATTCGCCGGTTTTCCCACACAAGCAGTTGGGCTCAGCGATGCGGTCAAACTGACCCATGGACAGGAAATAAGAATTTTGCCCGATAACATTTCAGTTGATACGATCACATTTACATATAATAGTATTTTGCTTGCAGTTGCCGGTGTAAACCGGGGGCTGGCAAAGGTTAAGCGCGTCTTTATAGACAGTTCTGCTGAATTTCTCAGGGAAGGTAGTATAGATGAAGATATGTAAGCCTCTGGAACTAATAGGATCTGATCAGGAGCGGGGTATTGCTCTGGGAGTTTTTGATGGACTGCATCTGGGTCATCGGCATATTTTGCAGGAACTGATGCTTGTCTGCGAACAAAGGTCCTTGCGACCTGCGGTTTTTACTTTCACTTCTCCTTTTGGTCCCGAAGAAAACCGGCGTCTGATTGAGATTGAAGAAAAATACGCCGTACTGGAGGCAATAGGAATTGAGGACGTCTTTGTTGCTGACATGACTGACGATTTCAGAAGTATCAGTGCACTTGAATTCTTACAGGATATCTTGCAAATGAAACTGAATGTCAAGACTATTGTTGTAGGAGAAGATGCACGCTTCGGGGCAGGTGCCCAGGGTGATATCGATTTTCTGGCTGACTATGCAAACAAATCGGATCTGACTTATAAGGTCAGCAGTGATGTACTCTACCGTGGAGAGAAGATCTCCAGCTCCAGAATCAGAAATTGCCTTGCACAGGGCGAGCTGGAGGCGGTCACGGCAATGCTGACACAGCCATATAAGCTCAGAGGAGTAGTGGAGCATGGCCGTGGTATCGGTTCGCGTCTGGGCTTCCCGACAGCAAATTTTACATATCCTCCTAAACGCGCACGCCTGCACAAGGGAGTTTATGCCACTGTTGCGTATTGCACTGCTGGAACTTTTTACGCCATCAGCAATGTGGGTGTATCTCCCACCATTGAAGAAGATACACCTCTTAGGGTTGAAACATATCTTTATGATTTTGAAGGATCATTATACGGAGAGATAATCGAAGTAGAATTTCTCTCATTAATCAGACCTGAACTGCGTTTTGATTCAGTGGAAGACTTAATAAGGGCAGTGAAAGAGGATCTGGAAAATGTGTCAAAATGGCACCGTTCGCATATGGTAAAATGATCGCCAGGAGGATTGCCTATGAATAGTACTGCGGATTATACTGTGAGTTTCCCGGGATTAGGTATTAATAATCTTGGAATAAATAGGGTAATTTTTCAATTTAGCCTTTTTGGGCGTGATATAGCGATTTACTGGTATGGCCTGCTTATAGCGCTGGCTTTTTTGCTGGCTTTGCTTTTAGCAATCAGGCAAGCAAAAAAACACGATCTGAAAAGCGATGACATTGTTGATTTTTTTCTGATCCTGATTCCTGCAGCAATTATTGGCGCCAGACTCTATTATGTCGCCTTTGAATGGTCTCAGTTCTCTTCAGACTGGCGCAAGATTTTTGACTTGCGTTCGGGTGGTCTGGCTTTTTACGGCGGAGTGATCGGAGCCATTATCGGAATTTGGCTCATGGCAATGCATAAGCGGATTCGTTTGTCCAAAGTCCTTGATTATTTGGCTGTCTATTTACCTCTGGGCCATGCTATCGGTCGCTGGGGAAACTTTTTTAATCAGGAGGCCTTCGGCACAAATACTGACTTGCCCTGGGGTATGATAAGCAACGGCACCGCCAGTTATTTGAGCCAACTGAACCCGGATTTAGCTAATCCCATCGTGGGTCTGGATCCTGCCTTGCCGGTTCATCCCACTTTCTTTTATGAATTTGCGGCGAATATCCTGATTTTTGTTATTTTGATTTTTGTGCGCCGTCGCGCCAAACAACCTATGAGCACATTAGCCGGCTATTTTGTTCTTTACGGGGTCGTACGTTTTTTTGTCGAAGGCATCCGCACAGATTCACTTTACACAGGAGCGGACATCCGCATTTCTCAGTTGCTGTCGGCAGCCATGGTGGTCTTTGGCCTACTGGTGCTTTTGAATAATATTCTGCGCAACAATTCACGCAAGAAAGCTCTGGCCGGAATCACGCTTAGCGATGAGCAGGAAGCAAAAATCTTGCGGGTAGCGATGGTGGAAGACGCCGCGGATGATGACGCAGAGGATCAAAGCATTGAAAGTGCAGGAACTGAAGCAGAGGAAGAGCACGATGCAGACTCAAGTGATGAAGACCCGGAGGAGAATGCCTGATCCGCATTCCCAATATGCATAAGAATACTAATAACAAAATTTCCCGCGTAGACAGATTTTTCAGGCTTCTCGATTACAGAATGCTGGTGCCTGTAGCTGTTCTCGTTATAATCGGACTGGTTGTGCTTAACACTGTTCTCAAATCCGGTTATGGCGCGGTTATTTTTGACTATCCCAATAACTATTATAAGCAAGTCGCCTTAGTGTTGATCGGACTTTTGGCCGCTTTCATAATTTGTCTTTTTGAAAAACCGACTCTGAGCTTGATTGGTGCTTTGATCTACGGGCTCAGCATCATTCTACTGATTTATATTAAAATTGATGGCTATCGTCCTGTCGCAGGAGCAGACAGCTGGCTTTATGTTCCACTGGTAGGTTCTTTCCAGCCATCTGAATTAGCGAAAATCGGCGTGGCTCTGGTGACAGGGCCGGTTTTCGGACAGATAAAAGAAGGGTCGGTTTCTGCAACGAAAGGTTTTGCTAAAATAGCTGTGCTTTACGCAATACCTTTTCTACTGGTTATAACTGAGGTGGACCTTGGAACATCCATGGTTATTCTCTTCATGTTTCTGTCCACAATCTTTGTCTGGGGAATCAAGTGGCGTTATATTTTTGCATCACTGGCAGGAATTACGGTGGTAGCAGTGCCGTTACTCTGGCAGTTTTTCCTCAGCGGAGACCAGAAAAACCGTATTCTGACTTTCTTTTTCAGAGGACACGACCAGGCAGCTTCCTACCAGATCAACCAGTCAATAGCAGCCGTTGCATCGGGTGGAATCGCAGGCAATACCAGCGGCCAGTACGTCAATGTTCCGGTAAAGGAATCTGATTTCATCTTTCCCGCTATTTCCGAACAGCTAGGTCTGATCGGTTCAGCACTCGTTATTATAGTAGCTGCGTATTTTATCATCTATACTCTAAAGCGGGCATCGCAAATTGAAAAACAGTCATATGCCAGTGCCTATGTTATGGTCGCGTTGATTGCATCCATTGCTTTTCACTACATTGAAAACATCGGCATGACAATCGGCCTCCTGCCGATCACCGGCATACCTTTACCCTTTATCAGCTATGGAGGTTCTTCCATGATTGCAAACTTTGTCTTACTGGGTGTACTTCTTAATATTTCCATGGACTTCAAATTGAGTACGCTTAATTAGCTTATTTTCTAATTCACGGCTATAGAAACCGCCTCCTTGAGGTGGTTTTTTTATTTTATTTAATGAAGTGAAAGACCTCTTTTATTGTCTGTTTCACAAAAACTAGTCCAAATGTAATAGAATTTTGTCACTGTGGGGAGAATTATGTCATTTTGTGGCTATACTTGACATATTAGTGGGGTTTAGTGGTAGAATATGAAAAAGATTATGGGGGAGGTATAAAGTGGCTAGGTACATGCACGTAGTTGATTCTAAGGGTCGTGTCATAGTGCCGTCCAAAATCCGTGAGCGCTTTGATGGCGTCTTAATCGTGACTGTCAGTCTGGATAAAGGCTACCTGAACGTATATACCAAATCCCAGTTTGATAAAATCCTCGAGCAATTCAGCGAATTACAAACCAGTGAAGTAGAAGCACGCCTTTTCCGCCGCCAAATTATTGGTGAAGCGGTTGAATGTGAACTGGATGTCCAGGGGCGTATTTCCATACCCAACCATCTATGGGAAAGAGTTTTTGTTTCTAAGGGTGAAGAGATCTGCTTCATTGATGTTTATAGCTCAGTTGAGATTTGCTCTAAAGAGTTCTATGAAAGAGAACAGGCAGAAGCAGACTCATTGTCTGAACTGGACTTGTCCGCTTATGGCATCCGCGGACTATAACAAATGGCACCGTCCGGTCCTTCTGGCTGAGACGATAGAGGCTCTCGCGCTTAAGCCCGGTGGCTTATACGTAGACGTAACGAGTGGCGGCGGCGGACATAGCGCCGCTATTTTGTCTCAGCTTAATGCGGAGGGTCGGCTCATCGCAATGGACCGCGATGCAGACGCGAGAGAAGAGACGCGGAAACGGTTGGAATCTTTGAATACCTTAGGGAGCTATTCGGTCCGCTCGTCCAAATTCTCTTCTCTTTCGTTGAATCTGTTTGATGAGGAAAAAGGCCATATTGACGGTTTGCTTGCTGATTTAGGAACCAGCTCTTATCAATTGGATGAGGCGGACAGAGGCTTTTCATATCATCAGGACGGACCGCTTGACATGAGAATGGACCGGTCAGATGGAGAGAGTGCAGCGGAAATCCTGGCATGGATTAAAGAGGATGATCTGGCGTACATTCTTCGTAAGTACGGTGAAGAGACTCATGCCGGAAGAATAGCCAGAGCGATAGTAAGAGAGCGAAAGCTGAGGGCGATTGAAACTACAGGCCAGTTGGCAGAAATAATCAGTAAAGCAGTACCTGCCTCTGCACGAAGAAAAAAACATCCGGCACGACGGAGCTTCCAGGCCATCCGCATTGCCGTTAACAGAGAATTTGAAGAAATAGAGGCACTCCTGGAGCAAATTCCGGTCTTAATGTCATCAGGAGGACGTGTAGTGATTATTAGTTTTCACTCCTTAGAAGACCGCCTGATAAAGCAGACTTTTGCCAAATGGGAAGACCCCTGTGAATGCCCCAGAGAATTTCCGATATGTGTCTGTGGCAAGAAAGCTCTCGGGAAGAGACCTTATCGAAAAGTGATCGAGGCCTCGGATGAAGAAGTTGAAGAGAACAGTCGCGCACGCAGCGCCAAGTTGCGTGTTTTCGAATTTGGAGGTGTTGGATGAGTCAATATGATACAGATGGCAATCTTGCCCGGAACATGAGGAGCTATTCCGCATACCGGTTGCCGACACCACAGGAAATGCCGGAGCGCCGTTTTGCTGAAGAAGAGGCAAAGCGTATTAAACGGCGTCGGCAGATGCAGCAAGAAGCCGAAATCAGAAACACTTACCGCGCTCTCAGCCACGAGAGAGTACGTACCTGTATCGCCATTATTACAGTTGTTGCAATGATGACTGTAATGGTCTCCTTCATAGTCACGCGTTATGCGCGTATTACGGAAATGAGCTTTCTCAATGCGGGAATGAAACAGCGCATAGAGCAGATGGAAATGTCTAACAACGCCCTGAATAACAAATTATCTGAGCAATATAATTTTGAGAACATCAAGGAAATTGCACAAAGCGATCTGGGCCTTCAATTGGCTGCCAACAGTCAGATACTTTATGTCAACGGACATAACTCAGATAAGACGACAATAAATAATTCAGCTGCCGCCGCTGACAGCAGCTTAGCAGCGGGCAGACTGTTTTCCTACCAGGAGAACGTTGGTACCATAGAAGACTACGTGGAGAGCTTGCGCCCGTGATGGGGGTTCACATTAGTGAAAGCTGAATCGGACATAGGATATAGACGGAGATTAATAATTAATTTATGTCACGGCGTCAAGACAAACTTACATCATTACGCAGATTTAAGAAGACTCCCTCTAAGTCTGTAGGTAAGTTGCCGTTAATTATCGTCAGCATTTGCTTCTTCATTTTTGCTACATTTATTGTTCACCAGCTGTATCAGTTACATATTGTTCAAAGCAATGAATTGACCGAGCGGGCTGCCCGTCAGCAACACTCAGTCACAAAACATGACTCCAAGCGTGGCTCCATACTGGATCGCTATGGCTATCCTCTGGTCTCATCCTCCTACGTATATCGGGTCGGTATGACTCCTTCAGTTGTAAGTTCAAGCAATCCAAATATTGATCAGGAAGACATTGCCGATATGCTGATTTCTACCCTGGGTCTGGAGGATGAAAAAGCAGAACGGGTCCGTTCATTGATTACTGTAGATAACAGTTTATCTTTATCCGAGGCTGTTATGCTGGCAAGCGAGCGTGAACGAGTAGCCTATGTTCAGCTCGCATCTTATGTGACTGAAAGCAAAGCGGAAAGGCTGAAAAACTGGTTAAAAGAAAACGGAGTTGGCGGTTTTCGCTTTGATGCGGAAGAAAAACGGATCTACAACAACGTTGATCTTGCCTCGCCTGTATTGGGAATGACTCTGGCAGAAGCTGGAGGTCTCGAAGGGGTTTCAGGTCTGGAGGCCAGCTACAATGACCTGCTGTCGGGAGCTGCAAGCTATGTCTATCAGAAACGCAATAACTATATGACACAGGGTGCTGTACCCTTTACTTCCAGTATAAAACAACAAGGAAGCTCCAGTCAGACTCTCTACTCAACTGTCGATAGCAGTATTCAGTCAATCCTGCATGAAGAACTGCTTTCTATTGCCGCAGCTACGGGTTCGATTAACGGCATATCAGGCATAATTATGGACATGTATACGGGAGATATCCTGGCCATGGATCAAATCCCTTCATATCGGTCAGATGATCCGACAGGATTGCCTTTGGGGCTGGAACAGGAATATTGGGACAATCTTGAAGAAGACCAGCGGACCAAGTATCGCAGTGAACATCTCTGGACCAATTACAATGTCAGTGCCTCTTATGAGCCCGGCTCTACTTTCAAAACAGTTACCCTTGCTGTCGCTTTAGAGGAAGAGCTGTCAGGAGAGTATGTAATTTACAATGACGATCCCATTACTGTACAAGGTCGGACCATGTATTGCGTCACAGGAGAAGGGCACGGAAATGAGACATTGAGTGAAGCCTTTTACCGTTCCTGTAATCCTGTTTTTGTTCGACTCGGCCATGAAATCGGCATAGATCTATATTATGACTATATTGAGAAACTGGGTTTTAAGGGCATAAGCGGCATTGATCTGAATGGCGAGGCTTCTGGAATATTCCATGCTGATCCAATGCCACTTGACTTTGCAAATCTGACTTTCGGTGAATCATCTACCGTGACACCGCTGCAACTGGTGAATTTTTACGCTGCAGTTGCCAACGGAGGTTATATGAATACACCAAGGCTGATCAAGGGCTTTGAGTCAACAAGCGATGGTACTTATCATGAATTAGCAGTTGAAAAGGGAGACCAGGTATTCTCAGCTGCAACCAGCAACCGTATTTTGGCCATGCTGGAAGATGTAGTATATCTGGGTAATAACAACACATTCGGCAGTGAAGGCTTCAGACTGGGCGGAAAAACCGGCACTTCCACTGATGAACTTAAAGGCATACCTACTTATTCTTTTGCCGGAGTGGCTCCGGTCAATGATCCTCGCATAGTATCGATAATAGTAATCCGTGATCCGGGAATAACAAGCAGCAGTATAGTTGCTGCCCGCGCCAGTAATCGTGTCTCGGCCCGGGTATTAAATTATATGGGGCTAAAGCAGGAGTATAGCGCTGCTGAATTGGATGCCCTGAAATACTCAGTAGAAATCCCTTCTTTAGCAGGATTAACGGTGGGAGAAGCAGCAGCAAAGCTATCCGATCTGGGCCTGGCGCCCTCGGTCGCGACTGATCAATTCTATCTGGACAAGCCACTGGTCCAAAGTCTTCCGTCAGCAGGGAGCATCGTTGGCAAAGGATCAACCGTGTGGCTTTACCCCGAGGCTCTAAATGAAGTAGAATGGGTGACTGTACCTGACTTTAGAGCTAAGAATTATCACGAAACAATTTGGCTGGCAGCTGAATCAGGACTGGTAATACAGCCTGTGGGCGAGATACAGGGACTATGTGTCGATCAGTCACCGAAAAATTCAGCCTCTGAGGAAGCCGGTGCCGATGTGACCGGAGCTCCAAATGGTGCAGGAAATAATAATAAAGTAATGGTTCCGAAGGGGACAGTGATTAAATTAAGCTTTTCTGAATACGTGAATGTTGAGGAAAGGGGCCCTGTCGTATATACTCCTCCAGTGGTGGCAGATCCCGATCCTCCGGACAACTCGGAAGAAGAGTTTGTTGAAATGGAACCGGAACTTGATCTTGAAACAGATCCTCTGCCATAAGCTGGGCAGGATTTTTTCAGGTTTAGGAGATTAATTTAAGTGAGCAGGTTTTTACCAAGTCAAATGAAGCAGTGGACCGGTGGCACGGTTGTGCGTGAACCCAGGCACGAAGACGATACTGATAGATTCTACAGCGGTATCTCCAAAGATACACGTACTTTGCAAGCCGGTGAAGCATACGTAGCCTTGAGGGGAGATCATTTCGACGGGCATCGCTTTCTGGAAGAAGCAGTAAAACGGGGAGCCGGCCTGCTTGTCGTTGAAAAAGATGAACCATTAGTTCAAAAGTGGATCAGAGATGTTGAATCCGGCGATGTCGGCGGTCCGGATTTATTGCTGGTGGACGATACCTGGCAGGCTTATCAAGACCTGGCGGCAGGCTATCGTAAGATGTTGTCATGCTCAGTCGTTGCAGTTACGGGCAGTGTGGGGAAGACTACAACCCGGAATATGATTTGCAATATGGTTCAGTCACAGTTGGTGTCGGAACAATCGGAAGGCAATTTAAACAATGAAATCGGATTGTCCGATACTCTTCTATCCACGGATCCCGAAACACAAGTACTGGTTACAGAAGTAGCAATGGACAGGCCTGGTGAAATTGAGCAACTATCCAATATCGCCAGACCGGATATAAGTATAATTACAAACATAGGTTTTTCGCATGCAGAATATCTGGGTACTATGCGTGACATTCTGGAAGAGAAAACATCCATCATCAGGGGAATGAAGGATAATGGCCTCCTGTTTCTCAACGGTGATGACCCGCTTCTTGAAGAATGGTATGTGCGTGAGTCACCAGCTGTACCGGTCTGGTTCGTTTCAAGCAAGGAAAATGTTTCACGCCTGGAACGTGACGGCAGCCCCGTATTTTGGTGGGAAGACCTGGTTATAGATAAGAACGGTACTTCTTTTCTTGCCTGCAGCAACCTGGCACCGGATGAACAGTGGGAGATAAGCCTGCCTGTTTCGGGTGAACACTATGTGAATACATCTTTATTCGGTTTAGCTGTTGCCTATGCACTGGGGCTGGACATGAATGAAGCTGCAGTCTCTGCCGGGGAGTTTGCTAATATCGGCAGTCGTCAAAAGCTGATGCATTTGGGTACGATTTCCGTCATGGACGATGCATATAATGCCTCTCCTGAGTCATATGGTTCAGCCTTGGAGGCTGCAGATATCATGGCTGAGGAACGTCGCCGGGTTTTGGTTTTAGGAGGCATGCGAGAACTGGGGCGCTACACTAAGGGAGTTCATGAAACAGCTGCAAGACAAGCTTTGGCTAACAATTTTGACCGCATCATCCTGATCGGGACAGAAACGCAATATACAAAGGATAAGCTAATACAGACGTCAGAAGGCCGTAATGTCTTTGCGGGTTGGTACACGACTGTTGATGATGCGATGCCGCGGATTCTTCAGGAAGTTGAGGATGGAGATTTTGTCTTACTTAAAGCCTCGCGCTACTATCATCTGGAACGCGTAACGGAGGCCCTGCGGGATAAATTCCTGTCCGCAGAAGCGAGGACTGAATAATGAGTCTGTTTTTGGGTACTAAATTATTAGACGGTCCAAGCATGCTGATCTGGGCTTTACTAATGTTTCTGGCTACACTGTTAATCGGAGCTTTAGGTATGCCTCTGGTGAAGAAGTTGAATATCGGCCAGCGTGTACGTGATGACGGTCCCAAATCCCATTATTCAAAAAGCGGAACTCCAACCTTCGGGGCTTTGTTTTTTCTCCTGCCCCTCTTTATTATGGGATTGGCAGCGAGCCTGATCTATTCCCGTATGCAGAGCTTCTCCATAATTCTTCTCTTTATGTTATTGTTCTCAATCGTGGGCTTTATCGATGACTACATAAAAGTTAGAGTTTCGAAAGGCGGATTGAGCATCAGACAGAAGACTCTGATGCTGGGTCTGCTCTCTATTCTGGCATCAGCCTGGTTTATTTATCTTCGCCCCGGTGACACATACTTGCTCATGCCCTTTACTATGGAGAAAGTGGTCCTGACCGGTATCTGGCAATTTATTTATTTTCTGATCCTAATACCTTTTCTTTTTTATATGAGCAATTCGGTCAACATAACCGATGGCCTGGACGGCCTCCTGTCCGGATTGATGGCTATCGCCTGCACCTTCCTGACAGCTATCGCCCGTATCTTGGTAATTGCCCATTTAGCTCCATATCAATCGCAGTTTTTGCCCATACTTATTGTTGCCGGCTGTTTAGGCTTTTTATTCTTCAATCGCCACCCAGCCCGAATCTTCATGGGTGACACGGGTTCTCAGGCTTTAGGTATTGGTTTTACTTTAATTTGTGTAGTTATGGGCACCCCTTATCTGGCATTCATTACCGGTTTTGTTTTCTTCTTTGAAGGCCTGTCTGTTGTCATGCAAAGAATGTATTACCGTCGTACCGGCGGCAAGAGAATCTTCAGGATGGCTCCGGTTCACCACCATTTCGAGCTGGGAGGCTGGACAGAGCAAAAGGTAACAAATGTTTTTTATCTGCTAGGAATTATTTTCGGAATTATAGGTATCTTGTTCATTTATGGCGCTATCTGATGGGAGTAGTGTATGGCGAATGACGTGCAAGAACAACTTATAAGATTTCCCGGTTATTCAGTTGAGGAGACAGCCGAAGAGGAAGTCAGCTTGCGGCCGGACGATCTTGCCCGCCATAAACGCGTTTCGCTGCCTTTTCTATTTATCTGGATCAGCTTGATGGCCTTTGGCTTCATTATGATGTTCAGTGCAAGTTTCGGCGAAAGCTTTGTCAATTCAAGTATCTATATCAACGTTATTGAGGATGAAGCTGCACTGCAGGACCTACCTGAAGCATTGCGAACGGAGGTGGTCGCCGATGCTACAGCTTCTGCGGCACGTCAGCTCCGCATGAGCGTTGCAGGTTCAATAATAGCGATAGCTATAGCCATTTTTGTTCCCTTTCGGCAGTTACTTCGTCCCGGCCTGCGTGAAATCGCCTATTACGTAATAACGGCTCTCCTGATTTATACTGCCTTTAAAGGAGTAACCAGTCAGGGAGCTCAACGCTGGGTCGTCATCGGCGCAGTTCAATTCCAACCTTCAGAACTGGCAAAGATCGGTGTGGTCTACTATCTTTCCAGCTATTTTTATGAGAGACAACAGCAGCGGAAATATAAGCCTGAGATGGAAGCACCCTGGGACAAGAAAGAAAGTGATCTAAAAAACAAACACAGGGAAACTTTCCGGGATTTCACCCGGCCTCTATTACGTATGGGTCTGTGGGTCATCCTGGTTCTCTTGCAACCACATATGTCCGGCGCAATCATCCTGACCGTTTTGACCATTTTGATGTTTCTTATGGGGAAAATCCCCGGCAGATCTCTGGCCAGAGGTTTTGCATTACATGCCATTCCGCTGTTGCTTGTAGTTTTACTCCTGTTCAGTTTGCTGATACCGGTGTTTTACGATAAGTCGATGCCGGAATTCGTTTCAGAAAGATTTGCTCACTCGCAGAAGCGTATGGATTTATACAGGGATCGTGATTCCGTCGATGCTGATGGGCGCAGGCAGGTTGAACAGGCTGAAATAGCTTTTGGTGTAGGAGGTTTGACCGGCGTCGGCCTTGGCCGAAGCACGCAGAAACTTAACTGGCTCGCCGAAGCTCACAACGATTTTATCTATCCGATCATCGGTGAAGAATTAGGTTTAATCGGTACCCTCTCTGTCCTGCTTATGTTTATGCTCTTTCTTATCGGAGGTTTCTTCATAGCTGCACGAGCATCAAATATGGCCGCACGTAATATCGCAGCAGGATTCACCTTTTTGATCGTATTCCAGGCTTTTCTAAACATGGCTGTTGCGACAAGTCTGATTCCGGCTACAGGCATATCCCTGCCGTTTTTTTCAGCAGGCGGTACAGCAAACGTGATTTTTGCTTTAGCTGCGGCTTTGATTCTGTGTGTATCCAAGACAGGAGTTCAGCGCAATCCCTTGTTGGTGAGCGTTCTGGACCATAATAAGAACTAGAGAGAGTAATAAGTGAAGACAACTGTAGCCAATTCCCCGAAAACTGTAATTTTCGTAGCCGGAGGTACCAGCGGACACATACATCCTGCCTTAGCTATTGCCGGTGAAATCAGAGACCGTCATCCTGATATCAGGATTATTTTCTGTGGATTAAAGGGAAATATTGAGGAAGAAATGGTGCCGGCAGCCGGCTATAAATTTGTACCGATTTCCGCCCGCGGCATACCTACAAAATACACACCCTGGTTTTATCGCTGGATTAAAGATAATATTTCAGGCACTTTTACCGCCAGACGGCTGATTAAGGATGTCAAGCCCGTACTGGTTGTCGGGACCGGCGGTTACGTCAGCGGTCCTGTGATTATGGCTGCTGCACAATATAAGATTCCCTTTGTCTTGCATGAACAGAATGTTTACCCGGGCAGAGCCAACCGCCTTTTTGCCAAACGTGCAGCTGAAGTCTTTGTAACGAACGAAGACAGTAAGAAGAATTTTCCCGAAAAAGCCAAAATAACGGTGACCGGAAATCCTGTACAA
>JAAYEX010000278.1 GCA_012728535.1 Clostridiaceae bacterium
ACCTATTGAATGGAGCATGGAAGAAAGCATAATCACCATATCAGCGTCTCTGATCATTTCCGTATATGCTTCCTGAGCAACAACCAAATCCATGATTGTATCCGGCAGTGGTCCGTCATCACGGATTGAACCCGCCAGAACGAAGGGCACATCATTTTTCACCAGCTCATACATTATCCCGCTGGAGATTGTGCCGTCAGCTACAGCTTCCGCGATGCTTCCCGAGATATTGACAGCGTTGATCGCCCGCAGGTGATGAGAATGTCCGCCAGGGACGCCATTACCCGTATTCAGATCAATTCCCAGGGATGTACCCAGTAAATCAAATTCGATATCGTGAACAGCCAGGGCGTTTCCGGATAAGAGACCGGACACATAACCCTTCCTGATAATGTCCTGGAAATGTATCATTCCGCCGGTATGGATAACAACCGGCCCGGCAACAACATATACCTTGCCTCCGCGACCGATAAGATCCTTCATCTTTTTGGCAAGTTCTCTGACCTCAAGCTCGACATGGCGTTCCGAGCTGACTTCATTTGTCATAAAGGCAAACTCTACGGCATCTTCCTGCTGGTCTCTTTGTTTCACACGCACTCCCGCAGAAGTGCAGACAATCAAGTCGCCCTTCTTAATATCCCGCAGTTGAGTTGCATAAACTTCACCATCACGCAGGACCAGAAGAGCATCCATGCGGATATTCTTGACATTCAGCCATTCCCCGTCGATGAATACTTCTGTCGGATGATTAGAAGTTGAATAAAAATCCGGCGGCGCTGTTGCATCCTTTAAACTGGGCTTCAGAATTGTAGCTTCGGGCAATTGATCTGCTTCACCCGTAGTTTTAGTCAGAATCTGTCTGATCTTTTCAAACTTGTCGCCCTCTGCATCAACCGCCAGCTTAATATAGACTTTATCCTGTTCAGGATCTTCAAAATTGATTTTGATTATCCTGTAGCTACCGTCATTTTGCTTAATTGTCCGGTCTATCAATTTAAGGATTTTGTTGTTTATAGTTTCACTGTGCAGCTCGATTATCTGTTCCATGACTTAGCCTCCAATCAATTTTGAATTACCTTGGATCTTACCTGTTATAGGTAAGAATGAATAGTTATAGGCAATAAGTTCATTAATATGCACACTGGTATCAAGAAAACCAGTAAAAAGCCTAACAAAAAGACAAGAGAAAGTGCTTTGTTCAGGAGGTCAAGGAGAGATCTCTTTTTATACAGTTTTTATTTAATTTCTACAATGAGGTCTTCATTGCCCGACCACTTGTTGACCAGCGGTGCCATCATGTTAATCAGAGGTCCCATGATCGGACCTACCATGAGCATGCCCAGCAAAGTTCCGGCATGAACAACCCCGCCCATGATCAAAGCACCGACAATCATCAGACCGTCGAAAATCATTCGCCACCAACGAAGCTCCATCTTCAGCTTCCTGGCGATAATCTGATTGAAAGCGTCAGGAGATCCGAGACCGAATTCAGCAGATTGATAAAAGCCCAGTCCGACAGCCAGCAGGACGGTTCCTGCAAGTAGGAGCATAATCTTCACGGATAAAGTCGGCGCCGGCCCTGCCATCTTGGCGACCCAGGGAGTCACCATATCAACAAAGGCCCCTACAGTTACGGCATGTAAAACTGTACCGACACCGATAGTTTTTCGATCAAGAAAGAGAACTGCCAGTAAAAATACAATATTGAAAATGATCATGGCATTGCCAAAAGACAGACCCAGCACATTTCCCAGACCTTGCGCAAATGCCGTTATC
>JAAYEX010000279.1 GCA_012728535.1 Clostridiaceae bacterium
CAGCTATATCGAGTTCTTCTCTCTGAACTCTCGTCAGCTCACCTATGCCAATTTCACCGCGCTTTATAGCCTGCCAGCTACTTTTAGTATCTAATCCTAAAGGAGTCAGCATACCTATTCCTGTTACCACAACTCTTCTTCTTTTACTCATAGGGAAATTTAAACCTCCGTTGTTTTTTGCTTATAGATTCATACCGCCGTCAACTGAAATCGTTTGACCGGTAATGTAATTTGCTTTTTCACTGGCTAAAAAATCCACTATAGCCGCCACATCTTCGGGTTTTCCCAGCCGATGCATAGGTATAGTATCCAGATATTGCGTACGCACTTTTTCCGAAAGTACAGCAGTCATATCTGTTTCAATGAAACCGGGGGCAACGCTGTTGACGGTTACGCTGCGGCCGGCCAGTTCCCGGGCCAGCGATTTGGTCATGGCTATAACAGCAGCTTTACTGGCAGCATAGTTAATTTGTCCGGCATTTCCTTTGAGCCCAACCACACTGCTGATATTGATGATGCGGCCCCAGCGTTTACGCATCATAATTTTGGCTGCTTCCCGCATTAAAATAAACGGGGCCGTCTGGTTGACCTGAATAACCGCGTCGTAATCTTCATCGGTCATACGTACAGTCAACTGATCGCGAGTTAATCCGGCATTATTTACCAAAATATCAAGTTGGCCGGATTCGTCTACAATCTCTGCAATCATGTTTTTAGCTGCTGCCGGATCAGAGAGGTCTGCCTGAACTGTACGCGCCTCTTTTCCTTCCCGGGCAAGTTCTTCTGCTAAAGCAGAAGCGCCATCTGCCGAAGTAGAATAATGAATATAAACAAAACGCGTTGGAGACGCCAAAGCTCTAACAATAGCTTTTCCAATACCGCGTCCTGCTCCCGTAACCAAAACAACTTGCTTCTTTGACATTAAATCCTCCCGGAATTTCCACACTCATATAGTTCGGTGCATAGTTTGGTGTCAGGCACCAAACTGTTATGAAGTGACCCTTGTCAAGAACAAAATAAATTAGGTTGTTCAGTGTATCTTCACATTAGTAGATCAATCCTTTGTCTGAGGACATTTTGAGGGGTTTTGCTACAGTATCTCGGCATTGGCCACTCTGTTATGCGCGGATTCGGTATCCCTTACCGCAGGTCAATGGTTCGCCGGGAGCTCTAACAGTCTATGCTCGTGAATCACTTTCGTGTCAACATATTTTGGTCGTAGATAACTCGAACCTTTACTTTCACGAAAACCCCTGAAGATGTCCTCAGTATGCATATGCTAATTTATCTTCCTTCTTTACTTTCTTACTGCTTCCTGAATTTTCGAATCAGGCTGCATCTCTTGCCTTCGTATTAGCTGTCATCATGCCCCAGATAAAACACGCTAACTCTCTTGCTATCGCTGTGACACTAACGTTTCTATTCTTCCCTTTACGCATCATCTGGTAATACTTTCGTCGCAATCTTTCGTTGCACCTGTCAGCATAGGCAATGGTCTGGCTGCTGTTTCCTTTCTGCCTGGTTTTGAGGGCTCTGGATTTATAGCCAACAGCTCCCTTGCAAAGCGACTGAGACGATTCAATCAGAATCCTTCGCAAATGTGAATTGCCGGACTTAGTTATGCCTGTCACATTGCGGTCTTCGTCGCTGGTCCGCTCTCCGGGCACAAGACCGAGGTAAGCGGCATACTTTCCTGCAGAAGGGAAACGCTCGAAGTCTCCTGTCTCAACCAGGATAGCTAAAGCGGAGTAAGTTTTAATTCCAACAAAGCAAGATAGCTTGCCTACATCCTCACGGTATCTGTCACTTTTTGCCAGTTCTTCAATTCTGCGCTCAAAGGCTGCCAGCTTGTCTGACAGTTGTCCGTACGTTGCCAGATACTCATCCAGTGTTTCACGCAAAAGCCAGTCCAGTTCCAATTTAAGTAACCATTCAAGGTGAGCCTTTGTCCAGTTTGTCATACCACTGTAGTTGTTACCGCTTCTAAGACAAAGAGCAAGGATTTGCTGCTTTAAGGACTTGAAGATTTTCTTGTGGTCATCTCGCATGCGGATATACTGTTGTACCATTTCGTCTTCTGCTGACGGGACATGGACATGTCTGCCTGTGCCATAAGCCAGGGATTTGGCGATGTTTATTGCGTCACGCTTGTCTGTCTTTATTCTCCTGCTTTTCTCTCTTAGAAGACTGGTCGGAGCTATGATAAAACATTTGACGCCTTTGCCTGTCAGCTGGTGATACAAGCTGTAGCCCATGCATCCGGCTTCGTATGCGCAAATAAACTCGACGTCTTCTCCCAAAATTTTCTGCATTCTTTCCAGATACTGCAATACCCGGTGGTAGTCTGATTGAATTTTCATCGTGCCAAAGATCTGATCTTCGCCCTCTAAATTCGGCTTCAGACATACCAGTGTGTAACTGTCCTTGTGGACATCGATTCCTACGTAAACTATACTTTTCATGAGTGACCTCCAATTATCTGCGGTAATTCTCCGCTGTTTATTTATATAACCACAGTATAACGAGTAAACCCGCGACACTATGATTGTGAGGTCACTTCATATTGTCTATGCAGACACCAGACCAAAAAAGGGTGCGCCAAGCGCACCCTTTTTGTTTTATGTTATTTCTTGATTGCAGATCCACGACTTTGCGGCCGCGGGCTTACCGATTACACCTATTTAATTACGTAGTTCATGGTGGGTGCATTGACAATACTGTCTTTCACCGGGCAGTTCTTTTCTACAAATTTTACGTATTTATCAATTTCTTCTTCTGTGTTGTCAGCGTCGATATAGTAATGAGTGGTCACTTCAGAATACCCAATTTTGGCATCTTTGTTTAGGCCCAAAAACCCATCGGGATCCAAAACGCCTTCCACTTCAACGCGTACTGAATTGAGTTTGATTCTATGCTTGCTTGCAAAAGCCTTTATTACTATTGCTTTGCAAGCTGCCAACGCCGTGAGCAGCGCTTCAACCGGATTCATGCCTTTATCATTGCCGCCCAACTCAGGGGGTTCATCGATCACAATCTCAAAATCTCTAGCCTTACACAGCATGGTCAAGCCGTCTTGGCCTTCTGCCGTTGCTTTAAAAACTGTCTTAGCCATATTAGCGTCCTTTCGAATTTTATTTTTTTTGTTTTACACTTTTTTACCTTTAATTACAAAAAAATATTAGCATATTCGACTACTTAAAATCGTAGCGTAAGAGACCTTCTTGACCCGGTTCCAGTGCTGCTAGTTCCGTGCCTTGGCGCCATACGTAGGCACCGCCTTTTGCCTCATCTGCCTCTGTACGAAAGTTGTTAACGAAAAAGACCGGCTTGGCTAAAATTTGGCTGCGATGGCGGTAGGCTTTGTGCTCGCTTTCCTTCCAATCCTCTTCCGTGTAATCGCAGTGAACCGGCCAGAAAAAAGCGCCAACTTGCGGGTCAAGCTGAACGATCGTGTCCAGTAGCTCATCCTCCCAGAAATCGCCGCACACCATAATGGTAAAACGTTTTCCCATGAATTCGAAAACCGGAAACTCTTTGCCGCGGCGATATTCGACGTTGGCCTCGGGAATCCAGGCGCCGGGCGACACACGCTGATACTTAACCAGAGTCTCGCCCTTTTTGTCCACAATCATATAGCTGGCAAAAATACCACTGTGATCATTTTCGTAAAAACCGAAGCCGATGGCGAGATCGTACTTTATTGCCAGCTGGCGGATCTTCGTAATTGCAGGGCTTTTCGTCCCTAAGGCGATCTTGTTAATATCATGTTCATAGTCAAAAGTCAGCCCGTTGAAACCTTGTAAAAAAGCTTCGCCAAACAAAACCAGATCAGATCGATCTTTTTTGGCCTCAGCAAGCATTTTTTCCATACTATTGAGATTTGCTTCCAGGTCATTGTCCACACTAAGAGTCGCTGCTAAAGAGATAATCATAAATCTATCCTCCTAAAATCCTGTGCCTAGGCAAGCACACTAAGATACAACCCCATTATAAGGGCCAATTACAAAGCAATCAGAAACATTTGCATAATTTGGTGCCAGGC
>JAAYEX010000280.1 GCA_012728535.1 Clostridiaceae bacterium
CATTTGGACTATCTTAAACAGCAACTGCTGTCAGAAATAAAACGACTACCTCGTGAAGCAAGTAATAAGCTACTTCCCCTCCAACATCGTTTGAGCAGGCCATTAGAGCAAAGGCTGGCCCGCGAAAGTAACAAAGTTGACCTGATCAGAGCGGGGTTGGACAATCTTGTAAGAACCCAAGTTGCCGGGAAACGCGCACGCTTTGAGCGTCTGCTGGCCAGCCTGGATGCCTTATCGCCTCTGTCAATCCTGGCACGGGGCTACAACCTCACATATTCAAAGGATAATCACTTGGTAAGCTCCGTTGCTGAAGTGAGAACCGGAGCCGAAATATCTGTATTTTTAAATGATGGCAGCTTGCTTTGTGATGTACGTGAAATAGTACTGCATACAAAAGAAGCATAAACAATGTATGCATCTGCTACAGAGAGTATTAAGGAGTATAAAATGCAAGAAGAACAATTTGATTTTGAAAATTGGATGAAAGATGTATCCGAAAAAAATGAGCCGAATGATAAAAGTGATCCGATTGTAGAAGATGAGAAAAGCTATGAGGAAAAAGTTGCCCGTCTGGAGGAAATTGTTTCACTCCTGGAAAGAGGAGAGGTCTCTTTGGAGAAGTCGATGGAGCTTTTTCAGGAAGGTGTAGTACTTTCTAATCTCTGCGCCAGGCAATTAAGCCAGGTTGAAAGCACTATCGAGAAGTTAATGGAAAGTGGTGCCACCATCGATTTCTCAGCAACAGATGACAATGAAATCAGCTGATTCAGGGAGCCCGAATGACCACATACTTTAATCAAAAACAGTTCGAAGATGAACTGAGGCTGCGTTTCGAAAAAACGCAGCTCGATATTAAGGACCGTGTTTTTGAAGCAGCTGCATATTCTCTTTTCTCCGGTGGAAAACGCCTACGCCCGAATCTGCTGCAAATGGCATATCAACTGTTTACTGATGCAGACATAAACTTGTGTCGTCCATTTCAGTTCGCTATTGAAATGATTCATAGCTATTCTCTGATTCATGATGATCTACCAGCCATGGACAATGACAATTTACGTCGTGGTAAGCCCTCCTGCCACATTGCATTTGGTGAGGCTACAGCGATACTTGCCGGAGATTTGCTCCTTAATTCTGCCTATGAAATCATGGCGGAGACATGTTTGGCCAATATCGACAAACGATATCTATCTGCAATGATTGTCATTGCGGCCGCCTCAGGTGGCAGAGGAATGATCTTGGGTCAATCGCGCGATTTAGCTTTCGAAGAGAAAAATTCCGTTACAGCTGCAGAGATCGAAGATATGCAGATGCTTAAAACTTCAGCATTGATCAGAGCTGCTTTGCTTGCCGGCGGCATACTTGGCGGTTGCAATTCGAAAGAACAGGATTTAATCTATCAGTTTGGCAGTAAATTAGGTTTGTCCTTCCAAATTAGGGACGATTTGCTGGATGCTATAGCTAATGCTGAGGATTTGGGAAAATCGACAGGTAAGGACGAACGTGACAATAAAAAAACTTATGTAACAGTCCTGGGAATTGATAGAGCAATACAACGTCTTGCGGAGCTTAGCAAAGAAGCTAAGGCAATTCTCTTAAAGCTGGAAAAGTTGAGTGGAATAGATACATCCGAACTAAGAATGCTGACTGATCAACTTGAAACAAGGCAGATGTAATGAACTCAGAATACCCTTTACTAGATTCTTTAATTTTGCCACAGGGTGTGGCAGACCTTTCTTATGAAGAAAAATATTTGCTGGCAGAAGAACTGCGCTCTTTAATTATAAAAGTGACCTCTGAAAATGGTGGACATCTAGCTTCGAATCTTGGCGTTATAGAACTCGTCATCGCCTTGCTTTCTCTGATAAACAGCGAAGATGACAAAGTGATTTTTGACGTTGGACACCAGTCTTATGCCTGGAAAATACTTACTGACCGTTATAGGCAATTTTATACCCTTCGTCAGAAAGACGGGCTCTCAGGTTTCCCCAAAATTGAAGAAAGCCCATACGATGCATTTGGCACCGGACATAGCAGTACTTCAATTTCTGCAGCTGTAGGATACTCTCGTGCCTTGAGAACCTTAGGCAAAAAAGGAAAAGCAATTGCGTTAATCGGAGATGGCGCTCTATCTGGAGGTATGGCTTTTGAGGCGATGAATGACGCTGTCCAATCCAATGAGCCTATTCTTGTAATTCTAAATGATAATCAAATGTCGATCGATGAGTGCGTAGGTGGGATGACGCGATATCTTGAGCAATTGCGTGTCAGGCCATCTTACCTGAGTTTTAAAACGCGCTGGGAAGAGCGACTTAACAAGTTGAAGATTATCGGACCACCTTTACTCAGAATCTTGGCAAAGCTTAAATACAAAACGCGCTCCTGGCACAAAGAAAGAGGTATTCCTTTTGAGCAGATCGGCTTTCGTTATTATGGACCGATAGACGGTCATGATATAGAAGGGCTGGAAAGACATATTAACGCAGCGCAATCAGTGCGCGGGCCTGCAATTCTTCACGTAATCACCAAGAAGGGGATGGGATATGCCATGGCAGAGACTGAGCCCACCCGCTATCATGGAGTTTCGCCCTTCCCCATGCAGTATGGACTTTCAGATAAAGATCCCCAAGATCAGAAAACATTTTCCGATGTTTTTGGAAACGCCATGCTGACGTTAGCTGATCGTGATAAGAAAGTTGTTGCTATAACAGCTGCCATGGCCCAGGGTACCGGCTTGTGTTCTTTCAAAAATCGTTATCCCGATCGTTTCTATGATGTAGGTATTGCTGAACAGCATGCCCTGACTCTTGCTGCAGGTCTTGCTGCGGGTGGAGCTAAACCTGTTGTTGCTTTGTATAGTACTTTTTTGCAGCGCGGAATGGATCAGTTGATTCATGATATTTGTCTGCAAAAGCTTCCTGTCATAATCGCGGTAGACCGGGCAGGTCTGGTCAGCTCTGACGGTCCGACTCATCAGGGCCTTTTTGATCTGAGCATGACACTTAACCTTCCCAATCTTGCTATTATGGCGCCTGCAACTGCCATAGACCTTGAGCGCAGCCTCTTATACGCTCATGAATATAAAGGACCGGTGATGATTCGCTATCCACGCGATCTGGCCTCGACAGTAGATTTAATTTCGCTGGATGAAGCGATGCCGGAGCCGAAGTCACTAGATGATTTGCAGAAAATAAGGCATGTGCGGTCCGGTTCGGATCTAACTGTTTTAGCTGTCGGCCCAATGATATTGCAAGTGCTTTTAGCCATTGACAGTTACATTGGAACAGACTATTCAATTGATTTATATTCAGCACTAACTATAAAGCCATTAGATACTGACATTGTGTTAAAATCTACAAAGAAGACAGGAAAATTACTTGTGGGTGAGTATGGTTGTCTAAACAATGGTTTCGGGCCAAATGTAATATCAGAGTTATGCGAACTGCAACCCGGAATAATTATTAAGGCTATCGGGGTAAAAGATGTACTCCGGGGGCAGGCAACACGTGCTGAACTATTCCAGGCTGAGGGATTGGATCCTGAAGGTCTGGCTCAAAGTATCATGAAAATAATAGGCAGATGAGCCCTACCTGAAAGGTATGGCCGGATACAGAACGAAAACTTTGCTGAAATAAGAGGAGGACTGAATTGCGTATTGCGCTTTATCCAAATTCATCGCGCGATGATAATTTATCCATCACACGCCGGCTAATAGCTCTTATCGCTTCTTATGGAGCGACAGCTGTTTTAGAAGATGATCTGGCTCCGGAAATATCAGAGACTCAAGGTCTTGAGCGTGCCTCTTATAATTCTTGTGACATTATCATTTGTCTGGGAGGTGATGGCACCTTCATCTCGGCAGTTCACCATGAGAGTGCATATAATTTGCCCATAACCGGAGTAAACCTGGGTCAGGTTGGGTTTTTGCCCGAAATTGACGTAGAAATGCTGGAAGAAGCTGTTCAGCGCCTGGTCAGCAAACAATACAGTATTGAAAACCGTGTAATGCTTGATGTTAGCTGTTATGACTCTGAAGGAAAACGGTTTGCCCATGACCATGCGATAAATGATGTAGTTCTTGCCCGGGGCGGATGCCCGCGTATAGTAACTATTGACCTTGAAATTGAGAATGTGCCGGTGGAGAGCATACCGGGGGACGGCATAATCGTTTCTACACCTACAGGATCTACAGCATACTCCATGTCTGCTGGAGGGCCTATTGTACATCCGACCATGGATCTTTTATTGATTACGCCCATATGTCCTCATACACTGCACAACCGCACCTATATAGCTGATGCTGACACTACCGTTTCATTGAGGCTTCAGCAATATCCGACCTGTGCGATATTATCTGTGGATGGGCGTTCACATTATGACATCTATCATAATGACCGTGTTGAAGTAGCTTGCTCCAGGCATGCTTTTCAATTTATACGGATCTGGGAAGATAAGTTTTTTCAAATACTGCCGGAAAAGATACAAAAAAGGGGGTTAGTCAATGAAACCATCTAAAACACAGCGTCAGTCACGAATCCTAAAAATCGTACGTGAACAAAGCATTGAGACTCAATCTGAGTTAGTGGAAGCTTTATTAGCAACGGGCATGACTTTTACTCAGGCAACAGTTTCACGTGACATTAAGGAACTGGGTATTGTTAAGGTAGCAACCGGTGATGGCAAGTCAAAATATGTTGCCATGAAGCATAGCGGGGAAGTTGCTGCAGGACGTCTTATGAATGTCTTTAGCGAAGCTGTTATTTCGATAAATACAGCAGGTGCCTTTGTCATTCTTAAAACATTGCCGGGTACTGCCCAGGCGGCGGCTTCAGCTCTTGATTCAATGCATATCGATGATATTCTTGGCACTCTTGCTGGTGACGATACAATATTCATAGCTACTGACAGTGTCGATATCGCTGATTTTCTGCGTTTAAAATTGATTGGTTTGTCTACAGGTGACCTCCATCCCGATCGTAGGTACAGCTGATATTGATGCTGCTCTTACGCGTTGAAATTCATGATTTTGCATTAGTAGAGGAGCTCGTCATCGAGCCGGCTGACGGTTTTACTGTGCTTACAGGTGAGACCGGAGCCGGAAAATCCATCCTTATTGATGCCTTCGAGTTTTTATCCGGCACACGTAGTGACCGTAATATGGTGCGAACTGATTGCGATGAGGCCAGGGTGGAAGCTCTATTTCAATCTGAGGACAACGAAGAACTTCTAATTTTCAGAAGTCTGAATGCATCCGGACGCAGTTACGCGAAAATTAACGGCGAACTTGTTACTATACGCAGTCTGCGGGATAAAATGAAGGATGTTTTGGCTATACATGGGCAAAACGATCAACAAGCAATATTTGATGACTCCCTGCATCGTGAACTAGTTGATGCCTATGCGGGTGACGAAGCTGAGAGTTTGTGTGCTGATTATCTTACTTTACTGCAGGATTTGCTTGAGATAGACGAGGACATCCTCCGTTTAGGTGAGTCGCCTGAGCAACGTGCGTCCAGGCAAGATTTCCTTTCATACCAGATTGAAGAAATAGAATCAGCTAACCTTCAGCCTTCTGAAGAAGAAGAATTGCTTAAACGTGCCAAAACTCTACAGGCTTTGCAATCTTTAGCAGAACATCTCAATACCGGCCTGACAGCTTTGTCCGCAGAAAATGATCTAGGTGCACTCAGTTTAATCAGACATGCGAGAAAAGCTTTACAGGAAGCTGCCCGATACAGCAGCAAGTGTAAACAATTGGCTGAGGAACTGGAAAGTATTGAAGGCGATGTCGACGA